>JAQUMQ010000242.1 GCA_028718045.1 Actinomycetota bacterium | reverse complement strand
TGTTATACGGCAATATTTTTTGATTTTTAAGACAAGTTTGAAAGATTATTTTATTGACAATTTAATCTTAAAATGATAATCTTCTAGCTTGCGCTCTAAAATCAAGTGCTTATATCGTTACTTTCCCGTGATTATTTTTACATTATTTGGGACATCGATGTAAGCAAAAATAACCATGAAACAATTGCTTAGGGTATTGTATTAATTATTTATTGAATATTATTAAAATAAGAAAGCAGAATTTTATTAATATATTATTATTAAGATAGGAAAGTAGAGTCTTTATGCCTACCATAAATCAGCTGGTAAGGAAATCCAGAGCAAAAATTGCTAAAAAGAGAAAAACACCTGCATTGCAGGAAAATCCTTTAAGGCGCGGTGTTTGTGTGAGAGTTTATACCACTACGCCAAAGAAACCTAACTCAGCTTTAAGAAAAGTTGCAAGAGTAAGACTTACGAATGGTATAGAAGTAACTGCTTATATTCCTGGGATAGGCCATAACCTTCAGGAACACTCTATCGTGCTCATTAGAGGAGGAAGGGTAAAGGATCTGCCAGGAGTCAGATATAAAATTGTCAGAGGTACTTTGGATACATCAGGAGTAGATGGCAGAAAACAAGGTCGTTCAAGATATGGCGCTAAGAAACCTAAATAATATAGTTTGCGGATATTAAGGTAAATTTTACAAGGAGTATAAATGGCAAGAAAGGGAAGAACTTCCAAAAAGGAATTACAGTTAGACCCAATTTATAAAAATAAGTTGGTAAGCGAATTTATTAGTAAAATTTTATGGAAGGGCAAAAAAAGCGTAGCAGAAAGCATTGTCTATGGAAGTTTTGATATTCTTGGTAAGAAAACTAAGGAAAATCCTCTTGATATACTTGAAAAGTGCATGGACAATGTAAGACCTGCTCTTGAGATAAGGCCAAGAAGAGTAGGCGGAGCAACATATCAAGTTCCCGTGGAAGTTTCACAGGAAAGGGCAAATACGCTTGCGATCAGGTGGCTGATTAGTTTTTCAAGAAAGAGAAGAGAAAAAACTATGGCCGAAAGGCTTGCCGGGGAAATATTGGACGGCGCCAGCAATACCGGAAGCAGCATAAAGAGAAAAGAAGATCTTCATAAAATGGCTGAAGCCAACAGAGCGTTTGCTCATTACAGATGGTAATTTTATAAATCAATCAATTTAATTAGATCTCCGAATCTAATTTTTTTTATTTATGGAAAAAAAATGTCAAGGCAAATATCTTTAAAAAATACAAGAAATATAGGTATCACAGCTCATATCGATGCTGGCAAAACCACTACGTCCGAGCGCATCCTTTACTATACAGGAAGAAGTTATAAGATAGGAGAGGTTCATGAAGGAACAGCGGTAATGGATTGGATGGTCCAGGAGCAGGAACGGGGAATTACCATTACCTCAGCTGCAACTACCGCATTCTGGAAAAACCATAGAATAAATATTATTGATACTCCCGGTCATGTGGATTTTACCGTAGAGGTCGAGCGTTCGCTCAGAGTCCTTGACGGAATGATAGGGCTTTTTTGTGCGGTTGGAGGCGTAGAGCCTCAATCTGAAACGGTATGGAGACAAGCTGACAAATACAATATCCCCCGGATAGCTTTTATAAATAAAATGGATAGAAGCGGGGCAGATTTCAATTATGTTATTGAAATGATAAAGACAAGATTAAATGCCAATCCGGTTCCCATACAAATTCCGATAGGAAAAGAAGATACATTTAAAGGCATGATCGATCTTATAAACATGAAAGCGTATGTTTATAAGGATGAAATGGGTTTAAAATTCGATTATACCGATATACCGTCAGATTTGCTTCAAATAGCCAAAAATGCACGAATGGAACTGATTGAGAATATCGCAAATTACAATGATGATATTTTACATAAATATGTTGAAAACATTGAGATAAAACCGGAGGAAATTAAAAAAGCACTAAGGACTCTCACAATCGAAGTAAAAGCAATACCGGTCTTATGCGGTGCTTCGTTTAAAAATAAAGGTGTCCAGCCTTTATTGGATGCAGTCGTTGATTATCTCCCTTCTCCGCTTGACTTGCCTCCGGCAGTAGGCATAAATCCCAATAACAATAAAGAAGAAATCAGAAAAGTAAGTGATGAAGAAGCATTCTCCGGCTATATTTTCAAAATAATGACAGATCCGTATATCGGAAAGCTGGCATATTGCAGAATTTATTCGGGAAAGCTTGTCAGCGGAAGCCAGATCTTAAATACGACCGAAGATAATACCGAAAGAGTCGGAAGGCTGCTTTTAATGCATGCAAATCACAGGGAAGAAATAAAGGAAGCTTATTGCGGTGGGATAGTGGCGATTGTAGGTCTCAAAAAAATAAATACCGGGGATACCATATGCGATCCGAAGCATCCTATTAAATATGAATCGATTTCCTTTCCTGATCCTGTTTTGAATATTGCGATAGAGCCCAAAACGAAGATCGATCTCGATAAGCTGAATAGGGCGTTAAATAAGCTTATGGAAGAAGATCCTACATTTAAAGTTTGGGTTGACAACGAATCAGGCCAAACAATTATAGCCGGTATGGGAGAGCTCCACCTTGAAATCATCGTAGATAGATTGATGCGTGAATTCGGTGTGGATGCCAATATAGGAAGGCCTCAGGTTTCTTACAGGGAAACCATTACAAAAACCGTTCAGGTTGAGGGCAAATATATCAGGCAGAGTGGCGGTAAGGGACAATACGGGCATGTTATTATGAAATTCGAACCTAATGAATACGGTAAAGGATTTATATTTGAAGATAAAATTAAAAGCGGTGCCATCCCGAGAGAGTTTATCAAACCGGTCGAACAAGGAATTACAGATGCAATGCAAACAGGCGAACTTGCGGGTTATCCGGTCATAGATGTCAAGGCAACTTTGCTCGACGGCACTTATCATGACGTAGATTCGTCAGAGCTTGCTTTTAGAATTGCTGCTTCGAAAGCTTTCAGGGAAGCAATGATGAAATCATCTCCGATATTGATGGAACCCATTATGGAAGTCGAGGCGGTTACTCCCGAAGAATCTATGGGCGAAGTTATAGGGGATTTGAATTCGAGAAGAGGAAAAATACAGGAAATAAACACCAGAAACATGCTGACAAGCATTAAATCGGAAGTTCCTCTGGCAAATATGTTTGGGTATGCAACTGATTTGCGTTCAAGAACACAGGGCAGGGCTACTTTTACGATGCAGTTTAAAAAATATGAGCCTGTTCCTGAAAACATAGCAAATGAAATAATTAAAAAAGTAAAAGGAGCGGTTGCGGTTTAATCCCCCTTAAAAAATAAGCTTGGGGATTTAGGTTATAAGCTGGGATTTAGGTTAAAATTAATTTTTATTTGAGAAAGGAAAAAGATATATGGCTAAAGAAAAATTTACAAGAAACAAGGT
>JAQUMQ010000241.1 GCA_028718045.1 Actinomycetota bacterium | reverse complement strand
AAATAAAAGCTTATAAAGTTGGAGATATTATTCAAGGAAAAGTAACAAGAATCGTAAAATTTGGTTTATTTGTTCAGATTCAAGAGGATATGGAAGGCTTGGTTCATATTTCGGAACTAAGTGTCGAACCCGTCAAAAAACCAAGCGATGTTGCCAAAATTGGCGATGAAATCATAGTCAAGATCATTGATATAGATTTTGATAAAAGAAGAATGGCTTTTTCAATAAAGCAGGTTACAAATCCGGAAACGGCTTCCGAGGAAACCGCTAAGCCCGAGGATTTACATGAGGAAATAAACGCCGAAGAAAAAACAACGGAAGAAAAACCGGAAGCTGCAGATATAGTAATAATTGAAAATACTCCCGAAAGGCAAAGAGAAAAAGCAATAAAGGAAATATTGAAGGAAATGAAGGACGAGGCTAACTTATAATCGTCTTTTTGCTTAGCTTCAAAATCAAATAAAAAGTCAAAATTGTTTTAATTAATGAATTATCCCTTAATTTTTTAAAGAAGTTAAGGGATAATTGTTTTGTTGGAAGCGATAAGCGATATGTATTTCAGATTTGTCATTTGTTGCTGTAATAATATTAAAATTAAAAGAGGTGTCGAAAATAAAAGTAATAGGCATAGTTGGTAAGATGGGCTGTGGTAAAAGCACCATATCGGATTATATGGCAAGCAAATTGACTTCTTCCATAAAGTTGGATGTGGACCGGTTGGCAAAGCAGATTTATAACGATAATGTTGATATTGTAAGGAAAATCGCAAACTATTTTGGTGCGGGAACATTGAACTTAAACGGAACCATAAATTTTAAACACCTGGGAAGGAAAGTATTTTCCGACTGGTCAGAAATGAGAAAACTAAACGATATCATGTTCCCTTTAATATTCGATGAGGTTGATAACTTTATAAAAAATAATTCAGATAAAGAATATATAATAATTGACGCCGCCGTTCTTTTTGATGCTGGTATCGATTGTTTTTGTGACAGCATTATATGGGTGAAAGCCAGTAAAAGAAAAAGAGAAAATTTTATAAAATGCAAAGATTCAGATATTTGTGTTGAAGATATAAGGCAAAGGATTCAAAACCAGAAAATAAAAATAAACAAAGAGAAGGTAAATTTTATTGTTGAAAATAATCTGACACCGGAAAGCTTGTTTGAGAAAATAGATATTATCATAAGTAAATTATAAATACGATAAACAAGTAAATCATAAATAGCTTAAAGCAAATACCAAAAGAATTTAAAAAGTTGTTCCCGCATATCTTTTATTTCATAAAACTTCTTGAGAAGCGAACATCAGTTCGATATAATTACATAAAAACTACATGCAATGTTATGTTAATTACAAAAAAGTATAAAAGAAAGCTTGGATATTAAACAAATGATTCATGTGCGAACCAATAATACAAATTGGAAAAATTATTAATAAATAAAGAAAGTAGGATTTTGGAATTTAATGGGATTTGGCATATACAAATTGGATAAAAAATTTAAATTATATTCGAATTACAGTCCCCAAGGTGATCAGAAAAAAGCGATAATACAACTTACCGAAGGCTTGAAAAAAAATTATAAATATCAGACGCTTCTTGGAGTTACAGGCTCTGGTAAAACATATACCATGGCAAATGTTATTGAAAACATTCAGATACCTACGCTTGTCCTTGCTCCCAATAAAACTTTGGCGGCTCAGCTATGCAATGAGTTCAAGGAATTTTTTCCTGAAAATGCAGTCGAATATTTTGTAAGCTATTATGATTACTATCAACCGGAAGCATATATCCCAAGCAAAGATATGTATATCGAGAAGGATTCCTCGATAAATGAAGAAATAGAGAAGTTGAGATTATCTACGACCAACTCTCTTTATTCGAGGACGGATGTAATCGTTGTTTCAAGCGTTTCATGTATATATAATCTTGGCTCTCCTGAAGAATATGAAAACAAAAGAATATTTATAAAAAAAGGCGAGGAATATAAGAGAGAGCAGCTTATAAGAAATCTCATATCCATTAAGTATGACAGAAATGACTATGAATTTACGCAGGGTAATTTCAGGGTAAAGGGAGATACGGTAGAGATATTCCCTGCTTATCAGGACAATGCCGCAAGAATTCAATTTTTCGGGGATGAAATAGAAAATATCACCGAGTTCCATCCTATATCGGGAGAAATAATAGCATCCAAAGACATTATTTTAATTTCTCCTGCAACACACTTTTTAGCTTCGTCCGAATGGATAAAGACCGCTCTTGCCACCATCGAAGAAGAAATGGTTAAAAGAGTCAATTATTTTAAAGCTAATGGTAAACTGCTTGAAGCTCAAAGACTTGAATCTCGTACAAAATATGATATGGAAATGATAGCGGAGCTCGGATATTGCAGTGGTATCGAAAATTATTCACGCCATATTCTGGGCAAAAAATCCGGGGAAGCTCCGTATACTTTGCTTGATTTCTTTCCAAAGGATTTTTTAATGATCATTGACGAATCTCATATCTCGCTACCTCAAATAAGAGGTATGTATGAAGGAGATAGATCAAGAAAACAAACTCTTGTCGATTTTGGCTTCAGACTCCCATCAGCTCTTGATAACAGACCGCTTAAGTTTGATGAATTTGATAATAAAATAAAAAAAGTGGTATTTACAAGTGCGACACCGGGTCCTCTCGAAAAAAAGATAAGCAAGCAAATAGTAGAACAGATAATCAGACCGACCGGCCTTATCGATCCCGAAGTAATAATAAAGCCAACAAAGGGACAGATCGACGATCTTATCAATGAAATCTTAAAGCGTGTATCAAAAAAGGAAAGAGTTTTGGTTACCACGTTAACAAAAAAAATGGCAGAGGATCTGACGGATTATCTTTCAGGCAGACATGTTAAAGTCAGGTATCTTCATTCAACCATTGATACTATCGAGAGAATAGAGATATTGACAGGTTTAAGGAAAGGAGATTTCGATGTTCTGGTAGGAATAAATTTATTAAGAGAGGGTCTCGATCTTCCGGAAGTTTCGCTTGTTGCAATTCTTGATGCAGACAAAGAAGGATTTTTAAGATCCGAAATTTCCTTGGTGCAGACCATAGGAAGAGCAGCAAGAAATATAAACGGAGTTGTCATCATGTATGCCGACACTATTACAAACTCAATTAGAAATGCACTGGATGAAACAAACAGGAGAAGAGAGATACAGATTAATTACAATAAATCAAACAATATCACACCGACAAGCATAGTCAAGAATATTACGGATATTCTTTATTCAACCGGGATAATTTCCAAGTCCAAGAAATCAAAACAAGTTGCAGGCGTTGTTAAAGAAGGCAAAGCGAGGTTTAACGAGAGCAAGCTTTTGGATATGGATATAAGCCAAATAATTGCTATAATTACAAATCTTGAAGAAGAAATGCATCTGGCAGCAAGGGAATTGGAGTTCGA
>JAQUMQ010000240.1 GCA_028718045.1 Actinomycetota bacterium | reverse complement strand
CGGTATTTTAAAGTTGCGATCACTAAAAAAACGTTTTTATTTATTTTTCGATAATTAATAAAAAGATAAGAAATTCGGAAGGGAGAAAATTATGAAGCTTAATGTCGATGCCCATTTATGGTGTTTGGGAGCTTATAAAGAGAGGTATGTCCCAGATGGTTATTATGACGAATTGTCCGTAGAACAACAATTGGATATAATGTCTAAAATAGAAGGTCTTACCGGACTTTTTGTATTTTATCCGACAGATCCTCTGCCAGGTGATCCCGAAAAGCTTGTAAAAAAAGTTGAAAGTTATGGATTAAAGGTTTCGAATATTGCTGTCGAATGTTGGTCTGACAGAAAATGGAAACACGGCACATTCTGCACGAATGATGAAAAAATAAAAAAAGAAGCTGTAAAGCTTTTTAAAGATGCGATTGATTTTGCAAAAGAAGTAAAAGCCGGCAGTGTCATGTTATGGCCTGCCCATGACGGATATGACTATGTTTTTGAAGCTAACTATATCGATGGTTGGAAAAATCTTGTGGAAACGGTAAGAGAAATTGGAGAATATGCCGGCGATATGAAAATTGCCGTCGAAGCTAAAAGCAAAGACCCTAGACAAAAACAGTATATAAGCGATACCGGCAAAGCGATAGCATTTGTGAATGAAGTCAATCTTAAAAATGTCGGATGTGCGCTGGATATAGGGCATGCTCTTGCTGCGGGAGAAGGTATCGGAGAATCTGTGGCTCTGCTTGACTATTGGGGAAAGTTAAATCAAATTCACATCAATGAGAATTATAAGGATGCTGATCCGGATATGATTTTCGGAACGGTGAATTTCTGGGAAATTCTCGAATTTTACTATTATCTGAATAAAACCAAGTATGACGGATGGTGTGCAATAGATATAATCTCACCTCGTGATGACAGGGCAAAATCTCTTGCGCTTGGGGTAAAGCTGATGTGGAAATATCAGAAATTAGCGCAAAAATTATTGAAACACGAAGAGGAAATAGATAAAAATTTAAAAAATTACCATTTTGTCGATAATATGGATTTGATTTCTGATTTATTATTTTAAAGGAGGTTGCTTTGATAGAATCAACGAAAATACTTCCTTATAGCGGTGATATAAACAAACAAAGGCTTCTTTCGGCTTTTAAAAGACAAGAGGTAGACAGAGTTCCCAACTTCGAAATTCTGATAGAGGATACTCATGTTGAAAAGATACTCGGCCGTTATGCGGGAAATACTTTATCATACGGAGGAGATCCGGCAAAAGGTGCAAATGCTGAGGCTGGCAGACCTATGTATCCTGCTGATTTCATAGAATTATGCAAGATAATAGGGCAAGATGCGATGCTTTTTGATGGAGGGTTATGGACTCCCTTTAAAAAGCAGGATGAAAACGGTAATTGGGTAGCCGCGTTTGACAAATCCATAAAAACAAGAAAGGATTACCGGCTTATAAAAATTGACTCAGAAGCTTCAATAAACAACACCATAAATTATATTCGCGAATATAAAAACGAAATAAAAAAGCAAAATATAAACATCGGAATAAGTGTTTTGTATGGCTGTATCATGCAAACCCTTTATGAATTTGTGGTAGGCATGAATGATTTTATGATGATGGTATATGAGGATCGCGATCTTATTGAGCAAATGCTTGAAGACTCAACGGTTCATTTCGTAAACCTTACAAAAGCTTTAGTGAAGGAAAAGATAGACTTCGTATTTCCGGCGGATGATGTTGCGTTTAAAACAGGTTTGTTTATCGCTCCCAAGATATTTAAGGAAATATGGGTACCACGCATGGCTCGTATATTTGAACCTGCCGTTAATGCAGGTATTCCCATTATGTTTCATTCCGATGGTAAAGTCGATGATATAGTGGAAGATCTTATAGATATGGGTCTTGATTGTTTGAATCCCATGGATCCTTACGGAATAGATTACCGTGATTATAAAAAAAGATACGGATCTCGTTTGTGTCTTTCCGGTAACTTTGATGTGGAGTTTCCTCTGGGAAACGGAACTCCTGAGCAGGTGGATGCTGATGTAAAAGCTCGCATGGAAGTTATGAAACCGGGTTATGGGTATGTTGCGACATGCTCTCATTCGATAGTAAATTACATACCCCATGCCAATTATGTCGCGTATATCAATGCGATACATAAATATGGGAAGTATTGAAATTAATATAACCTTAAATAATTTAATTACTTTTTAAAAATTAATATGGAATTAGAAGCATTCCGTAAAATATTCATATAAAGGAGCACATATGCAAATATTGGATGAAATTTATAACGTAACGGTAAAAGGTTCGTATAAAGACATAGAACCCCTGATAAAACAGGCTTTAAGCCAAGATGTAAAAATTGAAGATATAATAAACAATGCTCTTTCAAAGGCTATGATCTATGTCGGGGATAAATTTTCGACAGGCGAGCTTTATATGCCTGATATGCTGCTCTCCGCAAAAACCATGAAGGAAGCCATGGAAGTGCTTAAACCTTTTATGAAAAATGCTTCCCATATAGCAGAAAAAGGCACGATTGTAATAGGAACGGTAAAGGGAGATCTTCATGATATAGGGAAAAATCTTGTAATTACCATGGCAGAAGGACAGGGACTTAAGGTCATAGATCTTGGAATAGACGTGGATTATGATAAGTTTGTCCAAGCGATAAAAGAAAATGATCCCGATATAGTGGCGTTCTCACGATTACTTACCACCACGCTTGGAAATATTCCGTCTCATATAAAAGCGATAGCGGATGCAAACTTAAGAGATAGCGTAATACTTGCTGTGGGAGGAGCTCCGGTTACGAGGGAATTTGCTGACCGTTACGGGATCGAGCTTTATGCTCCTGATGCATCGGCTGCTGCGAAAGAATTTGTCAAGGCTATAAATGACAAGAAAGGAATTTAGGCCAAAGCAAATATTTTGGAATCTATGTTAAAAAAAATTAAAACTTGAAGATTATCAGGAGGGATTATGGCAAGATATGCTATGATATGGAAAATAAAACCAGAGATGAAGGAAGAATATAAAAAGGATCATGACAATATTTGGCCCGATATGGCAAAAGCAATAAAGGATGCAGGTTATAGAAATTATTCCATCTATTTTAGAAAAGACGGGACAATGTTTGCATATCTAGAACATGAAGATCTGGAAAAAGGCCAAGAGATTCTTGGCACCAAAGAAGTAAACGCAAAATGGCAAAAAGCAATGGCTAAATATTTTGTAAACAGCGATCCGTCAATTACAGGTCCTGAAATGGAAATGCTTGAAGAAGTATTTCATATGGATTAGAAATACTTCTCATCGATTCGACAAGTCGTATCTACGTGGTTTTTATTTTTTTATGATTGCCCTTAAAAATACGAATTTTTAGCTTAAGGATGATCAAATGCATGATACATGAAATTAAAATGGTTGGTTTTTGCTAAGAAATTTT
>JAQUMQ010000239.1 GCA_028718045.1 Actinomycetota bacterium | reverse complement strand
GTGTTCCGATAATCATAGCAATAAACAAAATCGATTTGCCTGACGCAAACCCGGAAAAAGTAAAAAAAGGCTTAACGGAGTATGGCATTGTTTTGGAAGAATGGGGCGGAGATACTATTTGCGTTGAGGTTTCTGCCAAAAAAAATACCAAAATAGATGAGCTTTTGGAAATGATATTGTTGGTGGCAGACGTAAATGATATAAAAGGAAATCCAAATGCGGAAGGTTACGGTATTATAATTGAATCAAGGCTTGACAAAGGAATGGGTCCGGTAGGAACCATTGTTGTTAAAAGAGGATCGATCAAAGTAGGAGATTTCTTTATTACCGGGAATTCATATGGAAAAGTAAGAGCGCTGCAAGACGATAAGGGAAATAAAATAGATCAGGCTTATTTGTCTCAACCTGTCGAGATATTGGGTTTTTCATTTGTTCCAAAAGCCGGAGACAAGTTTTTTATTGTAAAAAATGAAAAAATAGCAAAGGAACTTCTTTCCAAGAAGCTTTACGAAGAAAATCTTCTTAAGATTTCTGAAAGCAAGAGACATATATCACTGGAGCAATTATCTGAAATTGTGAGATTAAGTGAAGTAAAAAAACTGGGGATTATTTTGAAAGCCGATATGAATGGTTCTCTGGATGCCGTAGAGCAAGCTTTAATGAAAATAGAAACGGATCAGATAAAAATAGATATAATTCATAAAGGTGTAGGAGCGATCATAGATAGCGATATAGACCTTGCCGCTGCCTCAAATGCAATTGTCATAGGATTCGGAGTAGTTCCGACCGCTCAGGCAAAAACTATGGCCAAGGCTGAGAAAGTTGAAATAAGGACATATGAAATAATATACAAATTGATAGACGAATTAGTTCTGGCATTTAAGGGTATGCTGGAGCCAAAAACCGAAGAGTTTGAAAAAGGAAGAGTTGAAGTAAGGGAAGTATTTAAAATGCCGAAGATAGGATTAGTAGCGGGATGTTATATTTCCGAAGGAGAGATTGAAAGAAATAATCTTGTAAAAATTATAAGAGATGGAAAGGTAGTTTTCAACAGTAAGATTGCTTCAATTCACAGATTCAAGGAAGACGTTAAAAAAGTTACTGCTGGATATGAATGTGGAATAAAAATAGAAAATTTCCAGGATATAAATAAAGGTGATCTTTTTGAGGTTTACGAGATAAAAGAAGTCGTAAAAAATTAGATTATGCAAAAAACCTCTGGCTGTTTTTCTTTTTATATGAAATAATCATATGTTTTCTAATCTTTTAAATTATAATCTTATTATATGGCATTATTTAATCATGAATAGAAATAAAAAAATTGAAATGGATCTGCAAAGAGAAATAAGTTTTATAATAAGTACGAAAGTAAAAGATCCCAGAGTAGGATTTGTAACAATTACGTATGTAAAACTATCTCCCGATCATAATTATATGGATATATATATGACCGTGATGAATAAAGAGGCAAATTTAAAGAAAAGTCTTGAAGGTTTGAACAAATGCAAAGGTTTCATAAAAAAGAATCTGGTTGAAAGAGTGAAATTAAAAGCTATTCCCGAAATTAAATTTTTTTACGATGAATCGGTAGACAAAGGTATCAGAATCGACGAGATTCTCGAAAATTTAAAAATAAAAGAAGGTAAATCATAGATTGGTGCTCAGTAATTGAAATCAAATGATAATTTTCAGAAAGTTGTAGATGTAATTAAAAATAATAATAATTTTATAATATTTACCCACCAGTATCCTGATGGGGATGGGATTGGCTCTTCTATTGCATTTTATAAGATGTTAAAAAACCTTGGTAAAAAAGCTATTGTAATATGTAATAGCGAAATGCCATATCAGTATGAATTTTTACCGTTCAGCAAAAATGTTTTAAAAAGCGTTAATGAAGCTGAAATAAAAAATAAATATGTTGCGATATTTTTGGATTGTGCAGATTTAAACAGAGTAAAGCTCGATGAAATAAGCATAAGGGAAAATGCTGTTTCCATTATCAATATCGATCACCACTTAAGCAATACTAATTTTGGCAATATAAATATAATAGACTCAGTTAAATCAGCAACTGCGGAGATTATATTCATGCTGTTCAATGATTTTTTCAAAGAATATATGGACAAAGAGATTGCCATAGGTTTGTATACGGGAATATTGACAGACACGGGTAAATTTCAGTATTCCAATACGACTATGCAAGTTCATAAAATAATAAGTTCTTTGCTTAAATATGATATAAACCCATCTTTTATTTATAGCAATATTTACGAATGCGAACCCGTTAACAGGTTTAAACTTTTAAAGCTTGTTTTTAAGAGAATAAGGTTGGTTTCAGAAGATAAATTAATTTATTCATATGTGATGGAAGAAGATTTAAAAAAGCTCGATTTACCTTTTTCGTCAAATGATGGGATTATCGAACTTCTAAGGGCTGCCAAAAATATAAAAGTCGCGGCACTTTTTAAGGAAATCGGACTTAACTCTTATAAAGTATCGTTGCGTGCTTCGAATAATGGAGTTAACGTTGCGGACATCGCCAATTTTTTCAAAGGCGGCGGTCATAAAATGGCTGCTGCCTATACAGCTAAAGGTGATTTGAAAACCGTTGTCAAAAATTTAGTGGAAGTAATAGAAAACAAATATCGAAAATAAAAACAACGGTACTTTTTTTATGTTTAATAAAATATTATTTTTACTTATTATTTTTACTGATGCGCAAATGGTTGAAAGATCGGATTTATTTACAAATTACAACGGACTTATTTTGATTGACAAACCTTCGGGTCCGACATCTTTTGATGTTATAAGAAAGTTAAAAAGTAATTTTTTTTTTATAAAATAGGTCATACCGGAACGCTTGACCCATTCGCTGAAGGACTCTTAATTCTATTAATAAACAAATCATCGAAATTATCATATAAGTTTATTTCAATGGATAAAGAATATATTGCAAATATTGCTTTAGGATTAAAAACCGATACTTGGGACATTACGGGAAAGGTTATCGAAAAAAGCTCTTTAAAGGGAATAAGTAAAAATAATTTAACGGAAGTTTTGAAAAGCATGAAAGGAAGTTATATCCAAAAAATTCCCATGTTCAGCGCAAAGAAAATAAACGGAAAGCATTTATATGATTATGCAAGAAAGGGTATCGGTATTCAAACGGCTGAAAATAAGGTAAACATATATGATATAAAACTTAAGGATTTTAGTTCTAACGAATTTTGTATAAAAATTTCCTGCAGTTCCGGAACATATATAAGGTCGATTGCCAATGATTTGGGTGAAAGGTTGGGGTGTGGCGCAGTTTTATCAAAGTTGAAAAGAACAAGGATAGGAAAGTTTTGCTTAAATGATGCGGTCGGTTTGGATTTTTTAATAAAAAAATATTCAAGCATCAAATATTGCGAAGAATTAAACTCGGTTTTCAAATCCAGTTATTTTGTTTCGATTA
>JAQUMQ010000238.1 GCA_028718045.1 Actinomycetota bacterium | reverse complement strand
ATGTAAACAAGATTGGAGCAAGGCTGACCAGTGAAGCAATTTCAGAATGCAAGGTTATAGTTGAGGACACCATGGGATTAGATATATTTCAGAATACACTTGCTCAATTTTTGGATTTAGATAAACAGGAAAGAGAAAAACAAATCAAGCAATTAAATGATGTCGTTTTTCAAAAACTCTTTGAAATTAATGGAATCCGTTTTTCTACTGCAACAAAGATTCTACACACCATTTACCCCGAAATTATCCCAATGATTGATAATCCCTTACAAAGAAAGTATAAAAGAGAAATCAATTCTTCATGGACTTATAAAAATACTGATGAAATTTTAATAGATTTTTATAATAATTTGGAAAATAAGGATATTAGAAAAAATTTAAATGAGCTTTCTACTGAGCTAATCAAAATCAATCTTAAGCATCTTACTAAAATTAGAGTCTTTGACATTCTCTGGTGGTCTTATCTGAAAGCAGAAAGATTGAAGAATGGAAGAAAAATAAAGTGGACTTCGATTTATTGATTTAAATAAAATATAATTAGGGGGTTTAAATGAAATATTATAATGAAGACTTGGAGAAAGTATTAACTGCGATTTTTAGTGTAGTTGGTTTAGTTGCAATTTTTATTAAATTATTTATTACTGGATGGACGTACGAAAATATACTTGATGCTTTGGTTAACCTGGCAGGTTTGGTCGTTACTATCATTGTCTTTCTAGTTGCTTTAAAGGCAATGCGTCGTTTAGATTATTCTGGTTTTAAAAAAGAGTTTGAAAACTACTTAAAGACATGGATAGAACAAAACAGATATCTTATTGATGAGGTAAGAAGAGAAGGGGGAAAAGAAAAAAAGCAATTTTATCATATGTTATCGAAAGCCCATCATAATAATCTAGTATTACAAGATAAAGTAGCAGCTGATTTTCCAATTAAAGAAGGATTTTATTGGCATAAGGGAGTCTTTCTTTATACAGATTATAAAGATGAAGAAGAAATAATCATCGGATTGAACAGGTCATTCTTTATTTCAAAACGGGGTGGCGACCTGCCCAAACCTTTTAATTCCTTAATGGAGATAGCGCAAAATTTTAAAAAGAGAATCATTGAACATTTTGAAGATAAATTTGATTATATCAATAACAATGAGAAGGGTTTGCCAATAGAAATTACTGATAAGGGGAAAAGACTTCATATATCAATTAAGAAAATAGCGAACACAAAAGACAATGCTAAAACGGCTATCGATATGCTGGAATACATTAAAACTTTAATTATTGCTCTGGCATAAATGACCTGTTTGCTTTGTATTAAAATTTAGTTTAAAAATCACGGTGTTTTAAAAAGGAGAAATCATGAAAAGAAAGATATTTTTCATGTCAACAAAGAATGAAGATAGTTGGCAACAATTACTCGCTAAACCGGATAACCAGTGGGAAACAGGCTATTCAGCAAAAGCATTAGCATATTGTTGGGAGAAGGCAGCTGGTTTCCCAAAGGATATTTTATCTACGTTTAAAAATTCAAAAATTAATTTATTCAAAAATGTAGAATTATTATTTGCTTTTCCTGAGTATAAAGTAGCATTATATGGAGGCAATCGGGATTCTCAGAACGATATTTATGTTGTTGCAAAAAGCAATCATAAGCTTATCTCTATTATGGTCGAAGGGAAAGTAAGAGAACCTTTTGGGGAAGTTACAATAGAATGGGAGAAAGATTGTAGTACAAATTCAGGAAAGCCCAAAAGATTAAGCTTCTTATTAAAGAAATTGAACCTTAATTACAGTCAAGTCCAGCAGATCAGATATCAGCTTTTACATAGAGCTGTTTCGGCTATATTAGAGGCTCAAAGGATCGAAGCTAAAAATGCTTTAATATTAATTCATTCATTCAGTCAAACAGACGAACATTTTGATGATTTCGCTAAGTTTGTAAAATTGTTTGGACTGCCGGCAAAAGTAAATTCTATTACAGGTCCCTATAAAATACAATCAGAGGGAATAGACCTCTATTTTGGTTGGAGCAGGGGAGATAAGTATTATTTAACGGTATAAAAATACAAATATTATAATTGATAGATATGTGAAATAAATAGTCCATTTTGTTTTGAAGATAAAAGATTTAATGTTTTAATTTTTAAATATTATTAATTGGGGAAAAATGAAAATTATTTCCTGGAATGTTGCAAATCGTTTTAAAAAACAGTCACTTCAATTAGATGCGTTAATATCTAGAAAGCCGGATGTTGTTGGTCTCCAGGAAGTTACGAAAGAGACATTACCTTTGTGGGTAAATGGATTAAATAAAGCGGGATATAGATATATCATATCATCTTTTGATATTCATGATAAAAAGGAAATTTTTGTTGGGCCCAGGCGATATTGTATAGTTATTGCTTCCCGATGGCCATTGGAACCCATGGATCAATCTTTACTTGTTATCCCATGGTCAGAAAGATTCATTTCTGTATTAATTCATAATCCAATTAAGGATTTTGAATTCCATGTTGTACATATGTTGTACATATTCCATGTGGTGCATCTCATGGTTGGGCAAAAATAGATACATTTAATGGAATTTATGATTTTCTTGCAGGAAATAATAATAAATATCCGCGGATATTATGTGGGGATTTCAATTCACCTCAAGCGAAAACAGTAGAAGGCGAAGTTATAACATGGGGTCAGAAGATTTTAAAAAATGGTCAAGTTAAAATAATAAATAAATTTGGAAGAGGGGATGGCTGGGACAGGGGTGAAAGAAAAGTTATTGAAGGATTAGCTGAATACGATCTTCATGATATGTTTAGATTATTGAATGGATATGATACAAATGATTTTAGCTGGATATTGCCCCGCAAGGGGAGGGTAATTGCCAAAAGACGTTTTGACCATATTTTTGTTTCTAAAAAACTAAATCCCAAACAATGTCATTATCTTCATTCTTTAAGAGAAAATGAGCTAAGTGACCATTCAGCAATTGAAGGGATATTTGGTTAATATGCCAGGGGGAAGGTAAAAAAAGATGATAAAAACTGATATTGGTGAATATATTGTAGGAGCTTACTTGAAGGTAATTAAAAAATGTGACTTTATCGATTATAATGCCAGACCACCAGGTGGTGGGCTTGAAGGTTTAAATGAATTAGTTGGCAATCCATTTTTCAGAGTGCTTCAAATTTTAGAACATTTAAGGAGAACTTAGATTATCTTATTGTAAAGTGTTTGATTAAATATATATATACAAAAAAATAACAAATTCAAAGGAAGTCTGTTATGACTGAAAAAAAGCATAAGAAAAAAGACAGATTTGAAGTTGTGTTTTTGCCAAAAAGACCTTTGGTGGAGGCATTGAAATCCAGAAAAGGAAAAAAAGAAAAGAAGTATAGTATTGAATATTTAAAGTCAGCTCATAAGCACTCTATATTTCATAAAAAGGAAATCATAGAGAGTAGATTATGT
>JAQUMQ010000237.1 GCA_028718045.1 Actinomycetota bacterium | reverse complement strand
CGTATTGATGTTTGCCAAATTGTTTGATATCACGTCGACATTTGTTTGCTGATTCATCATTCCAAGTGCAGCTATATATAAACCTTTCATGAACGATCCTTTCGAAAATAAATTTATGACTTCAACTGATTACCTGACTTTATATAATTTATTATCTTTTATATGCTTAGCTTTCCGACATTGTTTACCGCCTTTGAAAGAGTTTCGTCCTGCATTTTTATTATCTTTTGATTCATCTCGTATGATCGCATAACCGAAATCATTTCAACCATTTCGCTTATACCATTGACGTTAGACGTTTCAAGAAAACCTTGCCTTATCATGACATCTTTTTCTGATGATACCTGAACGTCTCCTTTCAGCATATAATAAGAGCTGTTTGCTATTTCCAAATCCTGCGAATCATTAACCGAAGCAATCTTTAGCTTATTTACCAACCGGTCATCCACCGTAATATTGCCTTGAGAATCCACCATCAAACTTTCGTGATCGAAAATATTGATATAGCCGCTTTCTCCCAGAACTTTATAGCCATCTTTATTTACCAAATAATTTTCATTATCGATGCCAAAAGAGCCGTTTTTGGTCAATAAATTATTTCCTGATTTGTCTTGAACCATAAAAAAATTATTTCCATCCACATACAAATCCAAAGGATTTCTAGTCACCTGTAAAGATCCGCCGCTTAAGTCTATCGAAAAATTTTGTATTATAAGGCCTTTGGAAACAGACCCCAAACAAGAATTCTTGTTTAGCGCATTTATAAGCATATCCTGATAGCTTACGAAACTGGCGGTTCTTTTTTTATATCCGGTAGAATTGATATTTGCCAAATTATTTGATAAAACTTCCATTCTTTTTTGATCCACGTTCATCCCTGATGTGGTAAAATATATCCCGTTTATCAATTTATCCTACATCCCGTTTGATTTTTTTTTAAAACAAACAAAAAATATTTAGTCTAAAGAACATATCGGATTATTCGAAGAAAATCTAAAGCATAAAATTATAAAAATTATAAAACGATACCTTGGATAAATAGCGTTATGGATAGCAGGAGCATTTATTTTATATGGATTAATCAGGAATTTGAGGATAAATATTGGCTTTTATTTCTTAAATATTTGCCGGTATTAATCTAGTGATATGATTTTAAAAAAATAAGCAAGATACTTATTGAATCTGTTTTTGAAATTGAAATTCGAAGATATTAAAAAAATTTTATAAATAAAAATCGTTGATAAACTTTTTTAAAAAAGCCAGTGCTTTTTTATGAATTTGTGAAATTCTTGATTCTGTAAGATTAAGAGCTTTACCTATTTCTTTGAAAGTTTGGCCTTCGAAATAATATAGATACACGACTTTTCTTTCGATTTTTTTTAATTTCATCAATAATTTTTGAACGCTAACTTTCTTTTCCAGTTCTTCTACGAAGTCTACGGTTCCGATATCCAAATCAATATTTAAAGAATCTTTATAAAAATCAAGGCTTAGCATATAACCGTTATCTAGAAACATTTCATCCGGAAGCAAGGAAATATTGTTATCATTATTGCATATTTCTTTATTTTTTTGCTCCATATCGTCTCCATTATTACTTTTGTTTTTTTGCTTTTTAAAAACCGATCTTATCGATCTTGGAACCCAATCTTGTTTTCTTAATTCATCATTTACCGCTCCCATAATCCTGATTCTTGCATATGTTTCAAACTTTACCCCTCTTTTATAATCATATTTTTCCATTGCATCCAGAAATCCCATATTTGAATAGCTCTCTATTTCAGATAATTGAATCGTATTGGGTAAATTGCAATAAATGTTTTTTGCAATCTTTTTAATAAAAGGAGAATAATAAGAAAGGAGCTTATCTCTGCAAAAATAATCTTTATCATCTTTATAATATTTCCACAATAAATCTATATAATCATTCATTTTATAAATTTATTATATTTAATTATATAATTAATGATATTATAGTGTAAAATATTTTAAATATATTTGTCAACTATTATATAAATATTTTTTAAAAAATATATATATTTATATAATAATGAATTATTAAGATTAGTAATATAATTTATATTAATAATATTTTTAAATTCTTATAAATTATATTTTTATTAAAATATTTTTATTTATTTATATACAATTAATACAAATTATCAAAAATAGTAACGATTGGTTTATGGGATATTAAAAACATTATCTTAATTGAAGTTTAAAAAAATGGATCATGCACATATGTTTGAGGTATCGATTTCAGGTACATGCGCAAAACCAGTTCGGGCAAGTTTTTTTATGCCACAGCTGATTTTTTAACGTCTGCGAAATTTAATGTCGTTTTCGTCAAAATAAAGATTGTTTTTTAAATAATATTTAAACTTCATGTCCTCATTGGGTACAATCTTGTCATCTTTGATTTCGCCTTTTTTATGATAAGGAGTTAAGCTGTAGACCTTTTGCAGCAGTTTCAGTATCCTTTTCACGTTAGAGCCGATGCTTTCATAATCGGCGGTTATCTCATAAAATTTATTTAACACAGCGTCATAGAAATCCAAATCATCGTGGTCTTTATTTTTTTTTCTTTTTTTCTTATTAGACTTGCTTATATTTATGGCATTAACTGATTTCAAGCCCGAAAAATCTAACTTATTTTTTTTATCTTTAATATTTAGCTGTCTTAAATATAAACTGATTTTTCCGAGATCGCTAACGATTACCTTTCCGGATTCCTTAAAGAAAATACCGATTTCTATTAAATTATCTTCGTTATCCAAAAACGGAGTTGCCAAAATCAATTCATTTTCTTTTATCTCAAATAACCCGAATTCCAAATCATCGCCATAAACCGACTTTATTTTAGATTTTATGATTTCTTTATCCGTAACTTCCATAACCTAAAACCTTTTAAGATAACTATCGATAAAATTTAATTATTCAAATATGTCTTTCAGCAACCTGTTTAAAACCACGACTTTTCTTAATTCCTTAAATTCCTGTCTGTTACCTTTGCAGTTTTTTATTTCCGCATTTATGATGCCGACAAGCTTTTTATAATCGTCTTTAGTCTTTTAAATTTTTATCATTAAATGATAGGTCATGGCGCTGGAAATATTTTGTGAAACATTTTGCAGCAGCAGCATCTCGGCTTCGTCCAATTTGCCTTCATCCATCATTAATTCGGCATTGTATTCGTTTATTTTATATATGTCTTTCATATCAATCATTTAATAAATTTTTACAGTGTTGTTTTTGAACCGCTTACCATTTATAACCGGCATCATTTGCAAACTATTTACCGAACAATTCAACCATTATGCCTATATATTTAGTATCGGAAATTATTATCATTATGTTAAAACTGCTTAATAGTGTTAATAAATAAAATATTATAATCTTATAAACTTTATCAGAATGCGAAGTTTGCTTTCAGCAATTTAGTTGCCATGAATATATAAATTATTTTAAATTATCAAAACAATTATGTCACTAATTT
>JAQUMQ010000236.1 GCA_028718045.1 Actinomycetota bacterium | reverse complement strand
CCGTAAGCTCCGGTTTCGATCTCATCTATATTGATCACGTCGAAATCTTTTTTCATATATTTTAAAACAGCTTCAACCTGTTTTTTTGTTTTGACGCTGTTATTTTCCGAATCATGGAATACGATAAGATATTTTTCAAAGCTTGCTCCGGCAGGTATATCCGGGGACTTTGCGGATTCAAGTTCCTGTTTCGAATTTACATTTTTTACGAATTTCAAAATCCCGAAAGATCTTAGAGCTTGAAATAATGAAGCCAAAAATATCAAGGATATTATGATAATGACTATTTTTTTAGCGAACATATGGCTTTTATCCTTCCCAAAACTTTATGACAGCTTCCCCGTAATCCGTAAGACTTAACTTTCTTTTTTTTAAGGTTTTTAAAACCTCTCCAAACAATTCGGGCTTATTGGATGTATAGTAAATTTTAAGAAGCATCAAGTAAGGTTTTTCGCTATCGGGAAAGCTGTTAAAAAAAATGTCGCAATACTCAAGCGCACTTTTCGAATCGAGAAGCTCGATTTCGCAGTTTATCTTATCGATGAAATACGATTCGCTTGCCTTATCTTGTTTTAAAAACTCGGCAAGTACGGACGAATATTTTTGAAGATAATTGCCATAATCTATTTTGTCTGCCAATCCGCTTTTCAGATATTTTTTTAAAATTTCCAGATACTCTTTCATAAAAGCGATGTTTTCTTTATTCGATTCATATTTTTCCCGTGCGCTCGAAATCGCTATTTCGAACTGCTTTTTTATTTCCATCAAAGCAGAAGCAGCATAATGGGATGTTTCGGTATCGCTGCTCTTTATCGCTTTTTGAAGCCCTTTTATATGTTTTGAAAAATCTCTTTTTAGTATATAAATAAGGTATGCTCTTTTGTTTTTGTTGCTGCTAAATTCAAGGGAATCTGCTATCGGAATCGTGTTGATTTCTTTCTCGAAGTCGATAGCTTCTTCATAATATATATGCTTGTCATCTTTCACATACTTAAGATAGCTTTCGACCATGGAATCAGATTTATTTCCGAAAGCTTCAAATATTGCCGAAACGATAAAAAACAATATGCCTGCTACAGGCAGAAATAAGATTATAGCCAGTTTGTAGAAACTATTCTGCAAACCTTTGAATCTGACATTTATCGCAAAATAAGACAAACATATCAAAATGTGAAGTATCGCCAATATTTCTATCTGTATGCTATTCATTTTCAAAATTCTCTATTACCAGAAAAGCTCCCACTTTTACTTTATTAAGCCTGTCTATCACTATATTTGCATAGTTGTTTTTAGTGTTGGAAAGAAGTATATAAACGGCATCCTGGCTATCCATGCCTATATAGTCGTTGTCTCTTATGACACGGGTAATTTTTTCGGACAGTTGTTCCAAAGAAAAGCCATTTTTATCAACTTTGAGCAAAGTATAGCTCATTCCAAGTTCAGCTTTGCTGTTTCTTACTTCATCCAGTATTTTTCCGAATGTATGGGGCGTAAGTATTCTGGTCTTGGCTATATATCTTTTATCTTTAAGGCTTGCTTCAAAATAATATGCTCTCTTTAAAGCATTGGTTATCAGGCCAAGTACTGTCTGAAAAAGGTTTTCATAATGGAGAGTCAGGTTTTCGAAAGTTGCATAATGTATGGAAACCACGCAAATCACGCCTTTTTCGTCAAGTATGGGAGCAATCATGACCGGTATGTCCGTTTTTAAGCTGCGGTTAATAAAAATGCTTTTTGTGTCGATAACTTCTCTTAGTTCTTTAAAATCCGATACCTTTATGGAATTCGGTATCTTATCTTCCAGCAGCTTTGATCTTGCTTTGAGTCTCATGAAATTACCGTTTTGAGTATTGCTTAATGTATATATCGAAACTTGATTTGTCTTCATTATCCTTTCGATTGCAGAAATCGCACCGGAAAAAACCTTTTCTATTTCAAGGCTGTCGACTTCCTGAATTATTTTATATATTGCACTGAAGCTGTCCTCTGTTTCGATAATCTGACTTTCAAGTTCATTTTTTACTATCCTTGTCTCATTGTATATATCGGAAAGGAAACCATATTTATTTTGGATATTGCGTATGACGATTTCCTGCGATTCAAGCTTCCTGTTCTTTCTTTCGATAGAATAACCTGTGATAATGCCCACGATTATGTAAACGGCCAGTCTAATCAAATTATCGGAAGTATATATGAAAGTGACGATGTCGCTTCCGGTATAAAGATTCATTCCGACGTATAAAACAGCCGATAGCAGCATTGCTATATATGCTTGCGTTTGCCCCCATGTGATCCCCATAATAATGATATATATTATACTGTAATCGATTTTTAAATCGGGAAGTTTGAGGTTGAAAAAAAGATTGCCCCATTGTATGAAAGCTGTAACCAAAAAAAGAAATATATTTTCTATGTATGCAATAACCCCGGGTTGTTTTCTCGAGAGTTTGGTTTTGTTTTTTTTGCGATAAAGTACGGCATTCTTGGATTCAAGCTTTAAATTATCAAGAATGAGTTTTATGCCCTCGGTAAAGTCTACTTTAGGCTGCCAGTTCAGCTGTCCGGTGATTTTTGAATTATTGATACATGTTCTTTGTGCGACTGCAACATTATCCTGGCTGTAATTTATTTTTATAGGATGATTAAGGGCGGAAAGCTCTTCGGCCAGTTTGCTTAATCTGGTTTCGGTTTTGGACGAAAGGTTAAAAATCCCGACACAATTTTTATCGACGGAAGCATTATATGCTCCTTCGACAAAATCATCGATGTAAATAAAATCTTTTGTAGTTGACTTACTGCCTGAAACATAAATTTTCTTTCCGTTTATTGCTTTTTCTACGATACCGCTAACAAAATCAATTTCGAAATGATCGGGACATTTATGTGCAGAAAAACCATAAACATCCGATGTTCTCAGACTCAGAATATTCATGTTATGCAACTCGCTCCATCTGAAACAATAATATTCCATGACATAGCTGCTCATGCCTTTGACCGTTACCGGATTTGGCTTGGTTTGTTCGTTAGCCGGTATTTCGTCAGTGTTGCCGTAAATTTCTCCGGAAGATAAAAGCACGAATTTTTTGATTTTGAATATTCTGGAAAGATTAAGCATGTTGACGATACCCGGAGCATCGCAACCGGGAAGTATTTGCTCATCCGTAAAAGCTTTATGCCCCAAGTCGAGCTTATATTCGTATTTTGGGACATATATTACGATTTCAAATCTTGATGCGCTGAAGATTTTTTCGCATTCAGGATCGGAGCTTGGCAGGTCGAATAATTTTATTTTTTCGTCTTTTAGGTAGCTGATATCCGAACCGTTTGAAGCATCGATTATGGTTACATTATTTCCGGCTTTTGCAAATTTTTTTGCAAGACTTATGCCTATAGTACAGAAACCTCCGCTAATCAATACTTTCAACGAAACCTTCTTTCAAGATTGATGATTTTTCTTTAAAACATTTTACACTTTAATAATTTTAAAATGAAGTATTGTATAAATAGAATTA
>JAQUMQ010000235.1 GCA_028718045.1 Actinomycetota bacterium | reverse complement strand
AAGCATCATAGCTGCTATTATGAAAAACCATAAAGACGGAATCCATACTTATTCTGTTGGATTTAATAAGTCAGCCGATATAATTTATTCCAGAAAAGTCGCAGAATATATCGGTTCAAACCATCACGAATATAATCTTGATATAAACGAAATATTTAAAGTTATCCCAGAAGTTATATATACGCTGGAATCCTTTGATGCTCCTTTGGTAAGGAGCTCGATAGGTAACCTAGCAGTATCTAAAATATCATCAGAATCAGACATAATATTCTCGGGCGAAGGAGGAGACGAAGTATTTGCAGGATATAATTATTTTCTTGATTTGAATTCATCTGATTCTGTACAGAATGAACTATATAATGCAATTAATAGCTTGCATAATACTGCATTACAAAGGGTAGACAGGTTCGCAAATAAATATTCGATCGACCTAAGACTGCCGCTACTTGACGAACAACTTATTGACTACTCGCTTGGAGTACCTGCAGAATTAAAGATTAATAAGAAAAAGAAAGCTACTAAAAATATTCTGCGAAAAGTTGCTGAGAAGTATCTTCCTGCAGATATTGTATGGAGGACTAAAGATAAGTTTTGGGAAGGTGCAGGCATATACGATAAACTTCAAAATAAAGTAGAAGATATAATAACTGATAAAGAGTTTGAAGATAATTCCTTATTAAAAAACGGATTTAAACTTAGAAACAAAGAGGAATATTATTATTACAAGATATTTAACAATTTTTTCCCCGATATAGATTATTCAAGATTTCTTTCTTTTACGAAAGATTTTAACTGATATGTATGTTTTTGGTTTTAAGCTGATTCTTAGAAAGAATTATCAGATTAAAAAAATCAAATATCACATTATTGGGCTATTGGCGGAATTGTACGGCTATATTCGCTTTCATTTGTAAATACCTTACCTGTTTTTGGATGCTTTCCCGTACTATTTAGTGTAATAGTTTTACCATTTGCTGACATTGTTATTGTGGATTTTTCAGACCATCCTACGGAATAAGGTTTGTCATCAAGACTGAAGAAATACAGAATATAGCAAGACCACTTATTTTCACCAATTTTTTCTATTTCTTTCATCTGCAAATCTCCCAAGCTTACCATACCCAGATCAGCATACTTTTGCTGGCCTGATGAAAATTGAATGAATGTGCTTTTATCTCCATCAATTTTTATTATAAAATCATATTTTCCTTTCCAGTAACCATCAAGACCTATTTCGGCAGGTTCCTGGCTTTCTTTCTGTTCAGTTTTTTCATCCTGAATTTGCAAATCCTGTCCTTCTACATATCTATAGAATGTCCTTGAACCTTCCTTCTTCTCACCAGAGAGCGGATTCGTAGCTTTTGTTATTATAACAATTGATTTTCCATCATTGCTCATTGTAATTTCTGCTTCATCGCTCCAGTAAATTTCACTTCCCTCTTCCTTATCGGCATACCATAGATCATCACAGGACCATATATTTTCACCGAGTTGGACTATGTTTTTCATTTTTGCATCTCCCAAAGCAACAATACCTTGTTCCGCCATAATTTGCCACGATGACGAGAAGGAACGGAAATATCCTTCTGAGCCTTGTATTTCAATTAGAAGTCCGTCATCTCTTTGCCAGTAATCGTCAAGGCTCATATTGACTACCTCAATTATTACATCTTCGTCCTGTATCTCCGGTTGTTCTATAATCAGTTTTCTGTCTGAAATTGCTTGCTTATAAGAATCGTCACCTTCTCCAAACCATATATATATTAGATCAGCCAAGTCCTCTGCATTAATCATAGCTTCTTTCTTTAATTCATCGGTTTTACCAACTTCGTTAGCCGGGAAAGCTACATCAAATCTGCCGGTATCTTTTTTTACATTTTCGATCTTTACATATATTCTATTTATTAAAGTCATAAGATCGTCCTCTGCATTAAATGCGGGATTGGTAAGTTCTAAATTAAGAAGACCTTTTTGGTTAAGAATCTCTATCATTTTTTTATTTTCAATTTTGATTTTTTCAACTTCTTCGTCTTGCTGGAGGCGCTCTTCGAATTGTGCTTTTGTTCTCTGTTTTACATCCTCTTTTATCTTTGTCAATTCCTCTTCGCTAAGTTCATCTATTTTCTTATTATTAATCCTGCAATAAGAAGATAAGTCCATATTGACAATTTCTTCAGCAATACCTTTCATTTGTGTCCATAAATTATCAAAATCACCTGCAATAACCTTATAACCCCACAAAGACTCACTATCTACACCATTTTTAAATACCTGATATGCTCCTTCGATTTCCGAATTCTCCCAAATGCGTATTTTTCGATCTGCTAAATCGATCCATATATTTTCCACTTGTTCTTCAATAAATTCATCTGCAATATCCTCTATGACAAGTATTGTTGCCTGTGTGAGATTCCCTTCTTTTAATTTTTCAGAAAGCTTATCGGAAACATTATCAGCCCATTGTTGTTTTGTGATTCCTTCAAGCGATTCTTTCAGAATCATAGGATCTACCAATTTTGGGATATTCCTTCCTACCGATTCAGTCTATATTTGAATAAATTCTTTGCTATCTTTATCAACTAAAGCTATTGCTAATTTCTTAGAAGGGCATTCGGACCTTACTGCATCAAGCACTTTATCAAGAGACGTCTTATCCAGAATAGCAAGCTTATTTTGTAAAATATCTTTTATAATTGCATCTCTTGAGCAACCTGCTTCATCTTCAAGACTACTAACAGTCCATTGCTTTACCGCCTTGTTTCCGGAAAACTCATCAATAAATCTTTCTTTCTTTAAGTTTACAAAACCATAAGTACCTAAACGGCAAGTCGTAAAAGTAATCAATTTTTTCTTCAAATCAAATACATCAGGTTCTATATAATCCCACTTGTTTTTTTCATTTAAAGCAGCGATATATAATACTCCCGATTTGTCCCTCTCGAGAGTATCAAAGGATAATGTAACCTTGATAGGTTTATTTAGCCTTTTTTGTTCACCAGTTGAATTTATGGAAATAGGAGCACTAAGAGGTTCGAAAGATGTTTGATCTATTTCAAGTTTTTTTTCTGGATGTGATAATGTAACATTCGTCTGGTTGTCAAACGTATCAGAAGGAATATACACCGATACTCCATCCGCATCTATTTCCCCTAATGTAATATCTTCCTCAGACGAAATAGCGGTAATAGGTTTTTTGATCTTTTTATCATATCTCCATACATCATCGCCAAACCCTATTAAATTCATTACGGATAAGCCGAAATAATTAAGAAGAAAAAATGCAATAACTGCGAAAACCACTATGCATCCCACGACGGAACCGGCAATTATTCCCGCTCTTTTCTTGCTGTTTTTTTTAATGGCAATATTTTTATTTTTATTGGTAGATAATGAAGATTCAGAAATAATTGACCGTGATGTATTATCTTTATTTATTGCATTACCACAACGGACACAGAACTTGTCCTCCGGTCTTACTTCATTTCCACATTGTGTGCAATACATAAATAAAAA
>JAQUMQ010000234.1 GCA_028718045.1 Actinomycetota bacterium | reverse complement strand
TCCTTTTAAAAATAAGTACTATTTTTAGGGCAGCAAAAACTACAACCGGTTGTAATATGGAAGGATATGGCGCTGGTGCGTGCGCAACCGCGGCTTGTATTGCCGAGATAAGCAATGGCACACCGCATCAGGTTGAAAAAGCCATGGTTCTTGCTTTGTCGCCAACTATTGCCGTGCCATGCACGCCAAGAGTTATGATTCCGGGATTATGCGCAAATCATATCGCTTCCGCGATTACGACGGGAAACAACGCAGCAAAAATAGCGTTAAATTCCGATATGGAAGTTAATGTGGATATAGATGCGATGATATCGATGGCAGCAGAAATTCACGAAAAAGCAGCACCGATTATAACAGAAATCAATTTGAAATGGCTAAAACCTTATTTCAATAAAAACAGCGAAGTTGACATGTGGGTGGATCCGGAAGTTCTGCAAGAAGAGAAAAAGCAGATCGATGCCGTAAAAGAAAATTCCGTCAAAAACATTAAAAGGATTTTGAAAAATGCGCCGGCCATTGACTGTCCTTTCGGAAATATCGTGGTTGGCGGCAGCAGCATGGCAGTAGGTTCCCCTACGAACATGGGAAGAATAATAAACAAGATAATCGAAGGCGAAATAAAAGATATAAAAATTGAATTGACTACCGATCTGTTTGTAAGAAGGGCAATCAATGTACCGGGAATACTTATGGGAGCGATTCTTGGAGCAAAAACTGATGACATAAAAGCTTACAAAAAAATAATCGGTTATGTCAAAAGCAAAAACATAAGAGTAAACCTTATAAACATTAAAGAGCCTGAAGTACAAAGGATTCATATAAAAACGGACATTGGCAGCTATATGCTTGATTCAAGAAACAGAGGAGGAGGAAGGATATCTATAGTTGACGCAATTCCTTCAAAAGATGAAGCCGTGAAAGCTGCAAATGAGTTGGGAATCGTAGTTGTATAGATTAAATAATCTTCTGAAACACATGGCGATATGCCAATATTTTTGAAGCCTAAATGCACAAACAATCATTTTCGTTTCAATAAAAATACTGTTACAAATCAATTACAAGCGTATTTTATTTTGATTGAAAAAATTGTTACAAAGTAATTACAAATTTGTTTTGACAATTAATATTTTAGTTGTATATTATTAATGTTATTTGCTTAAAAATATAAAATTTTTATTAAGTTCTTGTATTTAGGAGGAATAAAGCATGCCGGAGAGCAATTTGGTAAAAGATGCGGTTAAAAAATATGGACCAGGCAGAGAAAACCTTATGGCTGTTTTGCAGGATATGGTAAAGCATGAAAAATATCTTTCGGAGGAAAGGCTTATAGAAGTAGCAAGAGAATTCGACTTATCAAGTGCTGAAGTTTACGGAGTCGCCTCATTTTATTCGTTTTTACCTGTAAAACCATTGGGGGAAAACATTATAAAAGTATGCCAGACGATTGTTTGTGACATGAAGGGAAAAGACGAAATTCTTGAAACGATTAAAAACAAATTAAATATATCTCCTGGCGAAACAACCGCCGATGGTAAGTTCAGTCTTATGGTCGTGAATTGTATAGGGCAGTGCGATAATGCACCGGCTATTCTTATAAACGACAAACCATATATAAATTTGACTTCTGAAAAAGTAATAAAGGCTATAGAAGAATATCAATAATAAGGATATTTGATGATCGGAAAGGAAGAAAATGGCAATAAATATCGAAGAAAAGAAAAATAAAATTAATTCTTGTAAAAAGAGAGTTAATTTGATTTTTAAAGACCAGGATGTTTTACAGATTCTGGATAAAATATCGGGTATGGATGCGGATAAAATAATAAACGAGATAAAGGAATCTGGTTTGAGAGGTCGGGGAGGTGCAGGTTTTCCTACCTGGATCAAATGGAAAGGCGCAAAAGAAGCGCAAAGCGACATTAAGTATATAGTTTGCAATGCCGATGAAGGAGAACCCGGGACTTTTAAGGATAGAGAAATCCTTGCAAAAAAACCTGAAAAAGTATTTGCAGGTATGACTGCGGCTGCAAAGGCAGCTAATGCAAAGAAAGGATATATATATCTTAGAGACGAATATAATTATATGCTTGCGGATTTAATCAAAAAAACAGAGTCATTCAACGATATTTTGAAACAAAAAAGTTTCGATTTTTCGATAGAAATAAAATCAGGAAGCGGTGCATATGTATGCGGCGAAGAAACATCGTTGCTTGAATCGATGGAAGGCAAAAGAGGAGAAGCAAGAAACAAACCTCCGTTTCCGGCACAATTCGGTTATCTTGGCAAACCTACCGTCATAAACAACGCAGAAACACTTGTTTATGCGGCTTTGATTATACTTGACGGAGCCGACAGTTTTAAAAAGTTGGGTACCGCCGATTCGAGAGGCGCGAAAGTATTCAGCGTATCGGGAGATACCGAAATACCTGGTATATATGAAGTTGAAATGGGTATGTCGTTAAAAGAATTTGTCGATCTTTTCGGAGACGAAAACACAAAAGCAGTTCAAGTAGGCGGAGCATCGGGATTTTGTGTTCCTCGAAGCAAATTCAATGACACGATAATCGGATTCGAAGGGATTCCGACCGGCGGTTCGATGATGTTGTTTTCCGATAAGAGATCTATGTATAACGTTCTTAGCAATTATCTTGAATTCTTTACGGAAGAGTCATGCGGACAATGCACACCTTGCCGTGTGGGATGCAAACAGCTTCTTGAAGGCATAAGGGCAATTAAAAAAGGTGAAAAACCTAAAAAATATATTGAAGAGCTTATAAAACTTGCAAAAAATATGAAAATTACTGCAAAGTGCGGACTTGGGCAATCCGTAGAAAATCCATTTGTGTCAATCGTTGAAAATTTTACTGAAGAGATAACATATTAGTAAAAAATAAGGAGGGAAAATTCCAGAAATGGTTAACTTGAAAATAAATGGCATTAATGTAAGCGTTGAAAGCGGATCGACTATTCTTGATGCCGCAAAAAAAGTAAATATCGATATACCTACACTTTGTTATCACGAAGATCTTTGCATTGCAGGAAACTGCAGAGTTTGTGTGGTTGAACAAAAAGGTATGAATGCGCTAAAGGCTGCATGTGCGACACCTGCTGAAAACAATATGGAAATTTTTACAAATACCCTTAAGGTAAGGGAAGCAAGAAAGACAATAATTGCTTTATTGTTGGCTGAACACAACAATGACTGTCTTCACTGTTACAAAAATGGAAACTGCGAGCTTCAAAACCTTGCAAAAACATACCTGGTCGAACCGGATACTTTTATAAATATCGTTGATGATTTTGCGATTGACAGATCATCGCCATCGATTATAAAAGATGATAGTAAATGCATCAAATGCCAGAGGTGCGTAAGGACATGTGCCGAATTACAAGATGTCAATGCGCTATGTGTCGCAAATAAAGGGTCCGAAATCAAAATATCGACGTTTTTGGAAAAACCTATGGCGGATGTGGTATGTACAAATTGCGGTCAGTGCGTAACTCATTGTCCTACCGGTGCT
>JAQUMQ010000233.1 GCA_028718045.1 Actinomycetota bacterium | reverse complement strand
CGGACCAACCATAAAGATAAAGAACCTATGATCGATGGGAGTCAAAACAAATGTGGTAACCAGATTGCCCCAATAAACAAGAATCACAAGCAAAAATAAAAATTGGGCACAATGAAGATAATAAAATCCTTTTTCTTTTACGCATACATACAGTACAAAGGGTACGGTCCATAATAAATACTGAGGGTGAAAATACGATATAGCCACATATAAAAGATAAACTATGCCGCTGTATGTGACAAGAAGTTCGAAGGATTTATTCTTTTGCCTCATAAAGCTCAATATGACGACAGTATAAAGAGCAATGAATATATATATCTTATCATGTATTATCAAGTCAAGCTTTGACGATAATATGTAGTTGAAGTGCTCTGCGTTTAAAAGCGAAAATATCACGCTTTTACCAAAATACAAGTATGAGAAAATTTCGATTCCAAGCAATCCCGAAAACCCTATTGCTATCAGTATTATGTAATCTCTTTTCTTTTGAACCAGAAATATTATAAAAAGCGGTAGTATCATTATGGGGAAAAATCTCAGTGCAACAGCTAGGGCAAGTACCAATATTGCCCAGTATTTTCTTTTTTTCTTGGCTAAAAGAAATGCGGCAAGGGCAGCAAACAATCCTATGATATCATGCCTTGCAAAAGCATATAAAACAAAAATTACGACGGGGCTGAAAATCCAGTATTTAAACAGCTTTAATTTCTTTTGTGCATCATTATCGAAAAAGATCCTAAGCATCAAAAAGATACAACCCATATCAAAGAGAAAATATAAAAATTTAAATAAAAAAAGTATTACGAATATATTGTCGCTTTTAGCAAACTGAACCCATGAGCTCCAGTTGTCTGTATTTAAAAGTATGGATTTGTAATCTGCGACGGCAGGAAAAATTGTCTTTAAAATAAAAAAATAAGCCGAATGTATGATATTGGTAATAAGTTGCTGAAAATCCGAACCGATGTTATGGTTGTATATCGTATCAGCAGCTCTTTGGTAAGTCGAAAGCAAATCTCTTTGAAAAAAAAGCGGCAGAAATATAAGCCTGACAAGCATGCCGCCAAGAAAGTACTTATAAAAAAGTTTTAATGATTTGCCGTCATTTACTATTTCCGGTGAAATAAGCCCGCAGCCAATTTTTTTAAAAAAGGTTTTTAATTTTGACATTTTTAAAATCAATCAAAACAAATTATTTAAAATTTTTTATTAAAAACTTTCAAACCTAACTTATAATTATAAACGATATTTTGTTGTCTGATACCAATGCTTTATTAAAATAAAAATGCCGATAATTTAAGCAAATAAAATATGTTTTATTGATTTTCCTAAAACTAATATTTTACCTTTAATTTTAAATAAATAAAGCACAAAATAAAAATCGGCATATAAATGTTATTTTAATATATTTCTAACTTATTTTGTAAGAATATTTAAACAATAATTAACAAATAACCAACCGGATAGATAAAAAAAGAAATATTATATTAATATTATTTAAGCCGTAAACATCAAACTTGGTTTTTTCGGCTTGTGCAATATCTTAAATAATTTGTTTGATTAAAAAAATATTTGATTTATAATTTAAAATTTATCTGTTTTATATTTTCAAAAATTCCGATAGCATAAAAAAATGGCGGCAGACAGGCAGAAATTAAAAAACAAGCTATTTACGATTTTAAGGATTGTCATAAGCGTCGGCATTCTTTTTTTCTTGTTCAAGACGCAATTTAAGAATTTTTCTGAAATCGCAAACTTTTTCAGGAATTCAAGCGTGAACATATGGTTTATTGTAGTTTCATTTGTAATGTACTGGATCGGAATCTTCATACTCGTTTTAAGATGGCAGATAATGCTTAAAACTCAGCAAATAAACGCTTCTTTCGGCTTTTTATTTGGTTCGTACCTTGTGGGATATTTCTTTAACAATTTTCTTCCGACGGCAATCGGCGGTGATGTTTATAGAATTTACGACACATCAAGGTTAAGAAATAGTTCAGGCATGAAAGCAACATCCATAGTTCTTATGGAAAGAGCGACAGGTGTGGTAAGTTCGATAATCTATCTTATCTTTGCTTTAGCTGTCGGATTTGTAAGAACATCGCATATAGAACTTATGGTCGGAAAATGGAAGGTTTCCAACGACCTGTTGATAATCCTTATAATAGTGTTTTTTATACTGTCAGTCCTGCTTATACTGATCATGCTTTTCCCCGATGCTTTTAAACTTAACAAACTGTTTAAGAAGCTGAAGTTTCTTCACAGATGGGAGCCTAAGCTAAAACAAATGTATGAAACCTTTAAAGGATTCAGAAAATACAAAACGATCTTATTTTTTACAATTATTTTAAGCCTTATTCTTCAATTTGCCTTTACGCTCAATTATTCTTTTGCGAGTATGGGATTCGGGATTACCGGACTTTCGCTTCTTTCCTATATTTTTATAGTTCAATTATGCGGAATACTTTCTATGATCCCCATATCCATCGGCGGAATAGGCGTAAGAGAGGGAACCTTCGTAGTTCTGGTCGGAGCTCTTGGAGGTCAGAAAGATATAGCAACGATTGTTTCAATAGCGATATTGATCATCATATTGATTCCGGGAATAGTCGGAGGCATAGTATATGCTTCCAGGCCTTATATCGACAAAAAAAGATCTGAAGCACTTTCCGATTCCTGACGAATATATTTTTAAATTTCAGCAAAGGCATTTTACAAACAACAATTATAAGGTGAAAATCTAACCAGAAAACCACGAAATAAACAGCAAATCATAAGCTAAATTAAAAAGAAGAAATAAGATCATCTTTGGGGATTCTTATTTTTGATTTTATAAAAAGGCATACTTACTATTATCAGGGAAATCACTCCCAGAATCACGGTAAACGAAAGCATCATTATGTGATAACTAAAGCCAACTATCTTCGACAAACTCAAAGGAAATCCCAATGCCACGAATGCAAGAGCAAAAGCACCTTCGTAAGTTCCGAATCCGGCAAGCGCATGGGTCGGGAGTACGGCAGAGATCTCCGCGACAACTGTGGCAAGAAATATTATCCAGAAGTTTAAGCTTGCAAATCCGTATCCCATAGGTTTTAAAACAGCATGTATAACCATATAATATGCCGCGAATTTAAGAATCCTGCATATTATCGAATATATGTATACCTGGCCATATATTTTTCTTTGCTTAATTATTTCGATACTCGTATTTATATTCTGAAGCTTTCTGAATAAATATTGTACTATCTTGTTTTTTCCGGCCTTTGTTTTCAGCATTAGTTTATTTAAAAGATTTAAGAAAAACCTTATTATTGCCGAAAGATAAAACAAAAGCAAAAGAGAAATTATCAATAGTATCGCAGCAGTCAGGATAATGGGCCATGAAGATATAGACAAACTTCCAAACCCAACGGTGATCCATACTATTATGACAGCTATTACTATGAGTGAAAAAACGATAGCCAGATCAAATACCACCACTATTGCAAGGGTCGAAATTCCTATTTCGACCGGAAACTTG
>JAQUMQ010000232.1 GCA_028718045.1 Actinomycetota bacterium | reverse complement strand
AGGCCTGCAAGAAAAGATATAGGCGATTACGTGTTTATGATCGATATGGAAGGCCATATTCATGATAAAATTGTTTTTAATGCCGTTGAATCTTTAAGGAAGAATGTTTATATGGTAAAAATTTTAGGTTCTTACCCGATTTGGAAAGAAAAATAGCGATATTTGGATGAATTTCAAGATCCGGATCAAGTGGTTTTGCGATATTTTACCGCTTGTATTTAAAAAAGTATTTACGATAATAAAAGATATTGCATCGTAAAGATATTATGAATTAACAAAAATATTTTAATATTTTTATATCGGAGATAAAAAATGATAGACATAGAATTTTTCAGAAAAAATCCACAGATTTTCGAAATGGAAATCAAAAAAAGGAATATGAAGATTGATGTTTCATATGATATAAACCTTGATAAAAAAAGAAGAAAACTCATTTCTGAAATCGATGAATTAAGAGCGCAAAAGAATGCAAATTCAAAAAAAATGCCTAAAATGACCGGGGAAGAGAAACTTCAGATGATCGCTGACATGAAAAGAATAAATAAAGAGCTTGAAATTCTTGAAAATCAATTCGAAAAAATAGACGAAGAATTTATATCGAGAATGGCTCTTTATCCAAATATATCTCATAGCTCGACTCCGGTAGGCAAAGACGAAAATGACAACGTTCCTATTTTTTTCTGGGATAAAAAGCCATCGTTTGACTTTATGCCCAAAAACCATGCCGAAATTGGTAAAGATCTTGATATACTGGATTATGAAAGAGGATCTAAAGTTTCGGGAGCAAGATTTGTGTATTTAAAAAATGAAGCAGTATTTTTGGAGTTTGCACTGGTTCAGTATGTGATAAATATTCTTTGTTCGAAAGGATTTATTCCGGTAATTCCTCCGGTTTTAGTTAAAGAAAGAGCAATGTTTGGCAGCGGATTTTTCCCGGCAGAAAAAACCCAATACTACAAAACCGAACTCGACGACTTATACTTAATTGGTACTTCAGAAGTTTCTCTTTGCAGCTATCATGCTGATGAAGTTCTGAATATCAAAAATTTACCGATGAAATATTGCGGCTTCTCGACATGTTTTAGAAGAGAGGCAGGAAGTTACGGAAAAGATATGGGCGGAATGTTCAGAGTTCATCAGTTTGATAAGATAGAAATGTTTATATTTTCTCATCCTGAAAACTCGTGGCACGATTTCGAGTTTTTAAAAGCAACTCTTGAAGAGATTTTCAGAGGGCTAAAAATACATTATCGCATATTAAACATGTGCACAGGAGATATCGGAAGCCCTAATGCTAAGAAATATGATTTGGAAGCTTGGTTGCCTGGACAAAATGCTTACAGAGAACTTGCTTCATGCAGTAACGATACCGATTTTCAATCCAGAAGGTTAAATATAAAGTATAGGGATGAGGATGGTAACAAAGATCTTGTTCATACGATGAACAGTACCGCATGTGCTATCGGCAGAACTCTTATAGCAATTTATGAAAATTACCAAGACAAAGAAGGGAATGTTAAGATTCCGGATGTCCTTATCCCATATATGAACGGAATTGAATATATAAAGGTTAAATAATTATTTTATTTTAGGTTTTTTTTTATGTTATAATGGATCAGCCAAATGGGTTAAGGAGAGGTGGCAGAGCGGTTGAATGCGGCGGTCTTGAAAACCGTTGAGGGTTTACGCCCTCCGTGAGTTCGAATCTCACCCTCTCCGCCATGCTCGATACGCGCCTGTAGCTTAATTGGATAGAGCATTGGACTACGAATCCACAGGTTGGGGGTTCGAATCCCTCCAGGCGCGCCATAAACTGTAAAGTTAAAGGCATAACTTGATTAAGTGTTTCAATATGCCTGTGGCATGTTGAAACCAAGGGATTCGAATGGACGGAGTGAAGCGAAGCCGATAAACGAAGTGAAAGAGGCAAGCGTAATGAGTCCGCGGCTCTGCAGCGAGCTTGAAAAGCGAGACGAAAGACCGAATCCCTCCAGGCGCGCCATGAAACTACAAGACTTTTACCCAGCTTTAAATGCGGCGATACTATTAAGTCAAACAAGATAAAGAATTTAAATATGATTTATCGTTTAATTAAAGAAAATATTTATCTTTGCCTGATCGTTATCATCATTTTTTGATATTTTTAATTTATGGTAGCAATTATGTTCGGTTACAACTTATAATAAAATGACAGGATGAAATTATGAGTATGATAAAGAAAGAAGAAATGAAAAATAATGAGCGATAACGAAAAAATTTATTTAGGTTCAGATCATGCCGGATTTGAATTAAAAGAAATCATCAAAGATTTTTTAACAAACATTGGTTATCAATACGAAGATCTTGGTCCAAAAAAATATGAAGCTGGAGACGATTATCCCGATTATGCCTTTCTGGTTGCAAAGAAGATATCTCAAATAGGTGGTCAGGGGATTTTAATTTGCAGCAGCGGGGTAGGAATGTGCATAACCGCAAATAAAATTAATGGCATCAGAGCCGTTAATACCTGTAATGTAAAAATGGCCAGAAAATCAAAAGAACATAACAATACGAACATCCTTTGTATCGGACAGGATTATATAAGCACGGAATTGGCTAAAGAAATGGTAAAGGCATGGCTGGAAACCGGCTTTAGTATCGAAGAAAAACACCACAGAAGAGTTCAAAAAATTACAGATATTGAAAAAGAAAGCTGATAAAATAAACTCGATATGATATATAAATTTGATATATAATCTTAATGATTTTTTTGATAATTGTTGTTATTATATACAAGTGTTTCGCAAGACAAGTCACAGTCCGCTTGGAGGAGTGCAAGAGAGGCTGAATTGGGCCGCCTGCTAAGCGGTTAGGTGGGGGATTCCCCGCCTCGAGGGTTCGAATCCCTCCTCCTCCGCCACAAACCGTAAAGTCAAAGGCATAACTTGATTAAGTGTTTCAATATGCCTGTGGCATATTGAAACCAAGGGATTCGAATGGACGGGGTGAAGCGAAGCCGATAAGCGTAGGTTCTTCGCCAATTAACGGGGCATTAGTTCTAACAGCACAGAGCTCTCACTCTTAACCTGTAGTTTTCAAAGTTTCTAAATCCATAAGCTTTTCTTGGCTAGCCAACCGATTTTAAGCACAGAATTGAATTATTTGCCAGAAACTAGCTTTTATTGTTAGAAATAAATAAATTTGTTATCATAATAATATTAATAAAAGTATAAAATATTTTTACCCTATCAAGAATAGGATGGTACGGAAACAATCGGTTAAAATATAAAAAGATTAAGAAAAAAGCAAGAATTAAGACAAGATGATTTAGCAAGGAAAGCCAAGCTCAAATATTCTTCGTTTGTTGAAATCGAGGGTTATTTTGTGAAGAAATCCGACAATTAGCTTATCGCTAAAATCGCAAAAGCGCTTTATGTTTCAATAGAGTGTTTATTGAAGTAAATAATATGGAAAAGTGGCTACAAGATCTTAAATACAATCCAATAGCTCCTTTACTTAAATCTGGTAATAAAGCTATTATCGCTTTT
>JAQUMQ010000231.1 GCA_028718045.1 Actinomycetota bacterium | reverse complement strand
TCTTTAAGAGAAGCGAAAAGGAAGGTTATAGAAATGAAAGTAACATTATTCAATTGCAGTCCCAGGAAAGACGGCAATACTTTTGATGCTTTGAAAATAATAGCCGCGGAGCTTGAAGACAAGTCGGTATCGACGGAGATTATCCAGCTAGGTTGCGAAAATATACACGGCTGCGAAGCTTGCGGTAATTGTAAAAAAACCAAGAGCGGATTCTGCAAAATAAAAGATGATCCCGTAAATAATGCGATAAAGAAAATTTATGAAAGCGAAGGGCTTGTGATAGGTTCGCCGACTTATTTTGGTTCGATTACTCCTCAAGCAAAAGCTTTTATTGACAGGACAGGCTATGTAACAAGAGCTGCCGGAGCAAAACTTAAAAGAAAGGTGGCAGCAGGTGTAACTATAGCAAGAAGAGCAGGCGAAGTTAATGCTTTAAATCAAATAAACAACCTTTTTTTGCTTAGCCAGTGCATCATACCTTGTTCCACTTATTGGAATATCGCGATAGGAAGGGAAAAAGGCGATATTTTAAACGATAAAGAGGGAATCGAAACTTTTGTGAATTTGGCTGAAAATATGGCATGGATTTTAAAAAAAATTTATCTTTAGTATGGAGGATTTAAAGAGAAAGAAACCATATTATGGAATTCAAAATCGGAAAATCAAAATTCGTTATAATTCAGGGTGATATCACAAAGCAAGCGACCGATGCAATCGTAAATGCCGCAAATAAATATTTAAGCCCGGGAGGCGGAGTTTCGGGTGCGATTCATAAAGCTTCGGGCTGCGGATTGGCGGATGAGTGCAAAAGGCTCAAAGGATGTAAAACCGGGGAAGCTAAGATTACAGAAGGCTATAATCTGCCTGCAAAACATGTTATACATACGGTAGGGCCCGTTTATGGCGGAAAAGCTGACGATAAGATTGATCTGAAAAACAGTTACAGGAACTGCCTTTTGACTGCCGCGGAAAACAAACTGAAAAGTATATCGTTCCCTTCAATAAGTACTGGGATATTTGGATATCCGGTTAAGGAAGCGGCAGAAATTGCCGTAAAAACAATAGCAGACTTTTTAAAAGAGAATTCGCAGATCGAGCTCGTTCAGATGATTCTTTTCGGTAATTCGGATTTTGAAATATATAAAAAGACTGCATTAAAATATCTTAAAAAATCTGATAAAATTTGTATGAACAACAGGGCGATTAGCTCAGATGGTTAGAGTGCTGCGTTGACATCGCAGAGGTCACTGGTTCAACTCCAGTATCGCCCACCATTCAGTCAATAAGAAAAAACAAATTTTATCCAGATAAGAGGTTACTTATGGATAGTTCTTCTAAGCAAAGGTCGAGTAAATCAGGAATGCCGGCAGGTTCGTTAATTCATATAGGTGAAAAGAAAGTAGATAAAATAAAAATCAAACTGGTTGATTACGGAACCCATGAATATATCGAGAAAGATATTGATGCCGAAGATATAGAACAATGTTTTGGATTCAAGGATGACAAGACAATAACATGGATAAATATCGACGGGATACATGAAACTGAAATTTTAAACAAGCTTGGAAAATGCTTTGGGTTTCATCCGTTGATTCTCGAAGATATTTTAAATACCGAGCAGAGACCGAAAGTAGAGGATTTCAACGACTATATATACATTGTTTTAAAAATGATTAATTACAATAACAAACATGGTGAAATCAATTTGGAACAGGTCAGCATAATAGTTGGCAGTAATTATGTGATATCGCTTCAGGAAAAGCCTTTAAAAATCTATGAGCCGATAAGAACAAGATTAAAGAACGATAAAAGCAGGATAAGAAACGAGGGGTCCGATTATCTTGCATATCTGCTGATAGACTCGATAATAGATAACTATTTTGATGTTTTGGAAAAAATAGGAGAAAAAATAGAAATAGTGGAAAATAAGCTGGTGGTTGCTCCGACACAAAAAACTTTAAAAACTATATATGATTTAAAAAGAGATATGCTTTTTATGAGAAAATCAACCTGGCCTGTCCGTGAAGTCATAAGCAAATTGGAAAGAGGCGAGATATCCCTCATAAGCAGCAACACAAGAATATATATAAGGGACATCTATGACCATATTATTCAGGTTATAGATTCGATAGAAACTTTCAGGGATATGTTATCGGGCATGATAGACATTTATCTTTCCAGCATAAGCAACAGATTAAACGAAGTGATGAAAATTTTAACGATAATATCAACCATATTTATACCGATAACGTTTATCGCAAGCATATACGGGATGAATTTTAAATTTATGCCTGAAATTCCCTGGAAGTGGAGCTACCCGACCGTTTGGATCATAATCATTGCCATTATTATATATATGGTTATATATTTCAAAAGAAAAAAATGGTTTTGATAAAAATACTTTTTTAAAAGCATTTGTTAAAAATAATTCAACGGATTGTTTGCAACGCCTTTTATTCTTACTTCGAAATGCAGATGCGGACCGGTAGTATATCCCGTTGTTCCCACATAACCTATCAACTGGCCTTTTTGCACATATTGACCCACGGATACCGCAAATCCGGAAAGGTGTGCATAAAAGGTAGCAAAATTTCCGCCGTGATATATTAAAATGCTGTAGCCATAACCGCCATTGTATTCAGCTTTTATGACTTGGCCCGTTTCCGCCGCATAAATAGGCGAACCTGTTTTTGCGTAGATATCTATTCCTGCATGAAAACGGTATCTTCCAGAGGAAGATCTTCTGTTTCCGAAACCGCTTGAAATCTTTCCGAATACAGGCCATAGCAGCTTTCCCGAAGGTGCCGAGCCGTAATTATAGCTTTCAAGCACTTTTCCTATTTCTTTTTCTCTTTTTTCAAGCTGATTTTCCATTGTTATTAAAGCTTCCTTATTTGCGGTCGCTGCCGTTAACAGATCTTTTTTCTTTTTGTAAATTATTTCGATTTCGCTTTTTTTGTTTTCCTCTTCCGATATAAGCTTTTCCAAGTCATTTTTTTGTATCAATTCTTCTTCCTGCATTTTTAAAATGTTTTTTTTGGATTCTATGAGTAAAATTTTTCTTTCTTTGATCTCGTTGATTATTTTAATGTCTTCCTTGACAATGGATGTAAGCATCTTTATCCTGGTAAAAAAATCAAGAAAATCATCAGCCTTCAATACCACATCGAGAATGTTTCTGTTGCCTCTCTTATAGATTTCCGCAGCTCTTTTATTTAATATTTCGGAACGGGTGTCTATCTCATTTTCTATTGTTTTTAATTCTTTTTCTTTTATCGAAATCGAAAATGTAAGATCCACTATGTTTGATTTGGTTTCTTTCAATTTGGCGTTTAGTTCATCAAGTTCGCTTAGCGAAGCAAGCAAACTGTTTTCGACATCATTTACCTGCTTGATATATAATTCTTCTTCCTTTTTTGCGTTTTCAACCTTTTTTTTGGTTTCTTCTTTTTCTTTCTTTATGTTATTTATCTGATCTTCGACGGTATCGCCATAAAGATTGGAAGGAATGATGGAAGTCAAAAATACCGGCAATATGATCAGTA
>JAQUMQ010000230.1 GCA_028718045.1 Actinomycetota bacterium | reverse complement strand
ATGGAAAACCAGTGCGGATGGCATGGTAAAGCTCCAAACCTCGAAGAAAAAAACAAAGCAATATCCGAGCTTACCGGTGCATTAAGCAAATAATATGGATAATTGATATTGGCAATAACAGGTAATACATAAGTTGCTTAAGACAAAACCAAATCCGCCTTAATCGATAAATGCTTATGATTGAGGGTAATTCTTTTTACCGATTATTAAAGATTAATTATTTTTTTTAAAACTGCGATAATGCCGGATAATGATAAAACCAAGAAAAAATAATAATCACGAAACGATAAAAAAAATCGGTATTTTTTCGTGGTCACTTATAGGTTTGATTATTATATTGGCTGGTATTTTTTATGTATTATCTTTGATGAAAACTGCAATAATTCCGGGACTGATAGCAATATTTATTGCTTATATGCTTGTGCCTCTCGTTAAATTGTTAAGGAAAAAAATAAACAAGATTTGGGCAGTCACAATAACCTATGTAATATTTATAGGAGTTGTTTTTGTTTTATTTTTCTTTATAATACCTGTCGTATATGAAGAGTTCCGATCAGTGATAATAAAACTTCCTTTTTATATCCACCGGTTTTCAATTTTTATAAACAATTCTATCCAGCGCAATACTTTTTTAAAGAATATCGAAAACATTACGGGAATAAGATTTCTGCCGAGTAACTCTAACGAAGTTACCCAATTTTTAATCGATAAACTCAATCTGGGCGATTTTAATATTTTTAAGGGTGCGACATCTTTGACTAGGGTAATTTTTAATATCGTGATAAATTTTATAATAGGACCGCTTCTTGGTTTCTACATCCTAAAGGATTCGGAAAAATTTTTAACTAACTTAATAAGAGCTATCCCGGATAAAAGCAAACATAGCGCAATAACTGTGATCAGCAGGATAAACAATGTTTTCGAAAACTATATAAGAGGTCAGGTAATAGATGCTGCCATAATTGCGGTATTGGTTACCGTAGGCATGATAGCTTTGAAAATCGAGTTTTCAATGCTTCTTGGGGTAACGACTTTTGTTTTTAGCCTTATTCCGATAATAGGTCCTATAATCCCTATAGTTCCTGCAACGATTTCAGCACTTCTGGCTTCGCCTGTTAAAGCTTTGATAGTAATAATCATATTTATAGGTATACATTTGATAAACTATTTTTTCATATCTCCGCATATAATAAAAAACAGAACCGGTGTTCATCCCGCGCTTATGCTATTTTCATTGATTGCAGGCGGATCGTTGTTTGGCTGGCTTGGAATTTTTCTTGCCATACCTCTTGTGGCAGTCGTTCAAGAGATAGCCAGATACTATTTGATAGACAGAAAAACAAATTATTTAATTCGTTGAAGCAGTTTTTTTTATTTTTAAGTAAAAGAATATCATGATTTTCTTCGATTTTGCAGCGCAGTTCTTAAAAATGGAAATTTATAGTGTTTTAAAATTGAAGAAACATCTAAACTGTAGTAAAATTTTAGTTTTATAAAGTTAGGAAAAATTTATTTGAAATTTTATTTTTACTTTTTTCGATATACGCAAAACAGTAAAAATTTATTTTTCCTTTATTTTTATGTTTATCTTTGCTTAATATTATACAATAAAATATTTCGTATGTTTTTTAGGCTTAATGACTGTAAATTTATTATATAAAATATTGCTTGTAATCTTCGCTTATTTATTCGGTTCTTTCCCAACGGCTTTTGTTATATATAAAGCCAACAAAGGTGAAGACATAAGAAATTACGGGAGCGGAAATGTCGGTGGTACCAATGTTTTAAGAAGCGCAGGTCCGGGGCTTGGGGTTCTTACAATCGTCATAGATATCTTAAAAGGATTCATACCGGTGCTTTTTATTTATCTGTTTTTTAGGGAAAGCCATATTTTGTATGTCGTAACGACTTTTTCTGTTTTGATCGGACATGTTTTTCCGGTTTTTTTAAGATTCAAGGGCGGGAAAGGGGTATCAACAACAGGCGGATTGATAATAGCAAGTTGCGTTTTTCCCTTTTCGAGTACGAATATAATTTTAAGGCTTTTACCCGCAGTAATAATTGTTTCGACTGTTATTGTTATATTTTTTTTGACAAGGATGATGTCGATTGGTTCCATCAGTGCAGCTATAATAAACCCGGTAGTTTTTTATATTTGCGGATACGATAATTATATAGTAATAGCGGCAGCCGTATGGTCTTTAATAGTGTTGATTGCTCATACCGGGAATATTAAAAGGTTGTTAAAAGGCGAAGAGAAAAAAATTTTAAGAAAAAAGAAAGAGGAATAAATGGAAATAGAGATCGGGAAAGGTAAAATAGGTCGAAGGGCTTATGGATTCGATGAAATTACGATTGTCCCAAGTAGGAGGACAAGAGATCCGGAAGATGTGGATATATCTGCTCAGATAGATAAATTTAAATTGGAAATCCCATGTTTGGCATCCGCGATGGATGGAGTGGTAGATGTTAAACTGGCTATCGAGATGGGTAAAATTGGCGGACTTGCCGTACTTAATCTTGAAGGATTGCAGACAAGATATGAAAATGCCGATGAACAGCTTGAAAAGATCGCTAATTTTTCAAAAGAAATAGCGACCAGAAAAATGCAAGATATATACAAAGAACCTATAAAGGAAGAGCTTATCGCAAAGAGAATTAAAGAAATAAAAGCAGGGGGAGTTATTGCTTGTGCTTCCCTGACACCTCAAAGAGTAGAAAAATATTATAAAACTGCGATTGAAGCCGGACTTGATATCTTGGTGATTCAAGGAACAGTTGTAAGTGCCGAGCATGTAAGTAAAACAACAATTCCTCTTGATTTAAAGAAATTTATTCCCGAATGTCCTGTTCCTGTAATAGTCGGCGGCGTTGCTTCTTATTCCACGGCTTTGCATCTTATGAGAACAGGAGCCATAGGAGTACTTGTAGGCGTAGGGCCAGGAGCAGCTTGCACAACCAGACAGGTTCTCGGAATAGGTGTTCCGATGGCAACGGCAATTTCGGATGCAGCTGCGGCGAGGATAAGACATCTTGAAGAAACAGGCAAGTATTGTTTCGTAATTGCAGACGGAGGTATGAGAACCGGCGGAGATATTGCCAAGGCGGTTGCATGTGGGGCGGATCTTGTGATGATAGGGAGTCCTATTTCAAAAGCAAAAGAAGCTCCCGGAAGGGGATATCATTGGGGAATGGCGACATTTCATCCTGAATTGCCAAGAGGAACAAGGATCAAAACCGAAGTCGTTGCAACTTTAAAAGAAATCCTTATAGGACCTGCTAATGAAAATGATGGGACATTAAATTTGTTCGGGGCTTTGAGAACTTCAATGGCAACTTGCGGATATGAAAATATAAAGGAGTTCCAAAAAGCGGAAGTTATGATTGCTCCTGCAATAAAAACTGAAGGCAAGGTTGAGCAGAGAGCTCAAAAAGTGGGGATGGGTTAAGGCAGGTTTTAGAAGCTTGTGATAACATTGCTTTAGTTGAATTTATAAAATTTTGATTGAATTTATAAAATAAATTGATTTGGAAAAAATATGGAAA
>JAQUMQ010000229.1 GCA_028718045.1 Actinomycetota bacterium | reverse complement strand
TCCGTTATTTTTTAAGAGGTAAATTGTGTAGCATAAAATAAAAAACAGGTATTAAAAACGATATTGAAAATAATTTTGTCTGGTTTTATATTTCTCATATCATATTTTTAATTTTTTAAAATGATATTACGAGCATGGGGTAATCTTTAAAAAAAATGCATAAATAAGATAGGGATAAATTCAAACATGATAGTTTTATTTGATTTCATGTATTAAATAAAATGAAAGGATGGTAATAAATATGAAAATCAAGGTTTTGGGCGCTTGTTGTAAAAAAAGTACCGGAACATTTGAAAATACGAAGCTTGCGGTAAAAGAGCTTGGCATAAATGCCGAAGTTGAAAATATTGGAGATATCGCGGAAATTGCCAAATATGGCGTGATGAGTACCCCTGCATTGGTTATCGACGGAAAAGTCGTGTCTTACGGTAGATTTTTATCAACCGAAGATGTCAAGAAAATAATTGAAAAAGCAATGTAAATCGAAATATGATCCCGATGACGATAAAGTATCAGAATATATAATTTTTTAGTCGGCTGAAAAGGTGGAATTTAAACTGAAAATGACATATACGCAAGGATTATCCGATATATTCAATAAGCATTACTTGCTATATCCGACGGGAATTATATAAAGAGGCTTATGATCTGTGGGCAAATTTAAAGCTTTTCTTACTTCATCATCAGAGAAAGCTCCGATTGGTACTGCTCCAAGCTGCAATGCAGCTGCCTGTAGAAGAATATTCTGACATACATGGCCAGCTTCCAAATGGACATATCTTATACCACGCTCTCCATATTTTACCGTAGTTCTTTCATATATGGCAGTGACGATAATAACAATCGAAGCGGTTGAGATGCTTTCTTGGAATAGGCTGGCCTCCATAAGCTTTTGTTTTAAATTTTCCGAGCCAAATTTTTCAAGCTTATGTCCGTTGGGAGTATAATGAAAAAATCCATCGCTTTTTACGACAAATACCTCTATAGGATACAGAGCTCCTGCGGAAGGTGCCGTCCTAAATCCCAATTTGCTTTCGGTAATCCCCTGTGCAGCCCACAGGATTTGCGAAATATCATCAAGCCCCAGATCTTTTCCGGAAAACTCTCTTACGGATCTTCTGTTTTTTAATGCTTCCTCAAGTGAAATTATGCCTTTTAGCTTAGGGTCGGGAAGCATGATTTCTTCGCTTTTTGTATCTTTGTAACTGTTATTGAGCATTTCATCGTTTTTGAAATTTTTGGGCGTTTGCTTATTATCTTTTTTTCCGCTTGTATTTGCTGACTGATCTTGAATTTTAACAAGCATATCTTTTATATTTATTTTACCGCATCCGTTAAGCGGAAAAAATGTTAAGATTAAAACCGGCACAATCAGTAAAGTAAATGATAAATGCTTGCAAGGTTTCTTATACATAATTTAAATTATAAAGTATTTATGAAATATTAGTTACAAAATACTGTAAAATATATAATTGGTAGGATAAATATAATTGTAGTTTTTCATAAGGCTTATGAAAAATGCAAATTATAAATTTGAAAGCAAAACAAACATCTCGTTGTTTCTGATATCATTTTCAATATTTTTATACCAGGTATGCTTACTTAGAATAATTTCAATATCTGATTATTATCATTTTGCATTCCTTATCGTAAGCATTGCACTTCTTGGATTTGGAATAAGCGGAAGTTTTTTATATTTTTTTATCGAGAAGTTAAAAGACCCCAATCTGATAAGAATATTTTTTGCATTTGGGTTTTCCGTTTCGGTTTTTATAAGTTATGTTTTGGTTAATCATATACCGTTTGATTCTTTTAAAATCGCTTGGGAGGCAAAACAAATTTTATATCTTGTGATTTATTATTTTTTTCTGCTGCTCCCTTTTTTCTTTGGAGGTTCATTTATCGGTTACATACTGCATACCTGTAAAAAACCTGGAGTTACTTATTTTTATAACCTTATAGGCTCTGCTTTGGGTTCCATTACTTTTATCTTTATTGCCGGATTAACAGGAAAAACGAACGTGATGATTGCCGCGTCATTTATAGGAATCATATCGACATTTTTATTTCTTGTAAAAAGGTACTTGAAAACTGTTTTATTATTAAGCATAACCTTTATTATATTTGTAACATCGGCTATTATTTTTTATCCGGAAATTTTCGATACCAGAATGTCTCCGTATAAAAGCTTACCAGTAGTTTTAAGATATCCTGATTCGAAAATAATATCAGTCAAAGAAAATTCTTATTCCCTCGTGCATATCGTGGAAAGTATGGCTATAAAATCTGCACCAGGATTAAGCTTAAAATATGAAAATATTCCTCCCGAACAGCTTGGGCTTACATTGGATGGCGATAATCTATCTGCTATAACCCATGTAAAAAATGAAGCTGGCTTTGTTGGTTCGGTTGACTTCTTGAACTATATGCCCGCATCTATCATCTTTGGTTTGAAACCTAATCCTGAAAATATTTTAATTGTTGAACCCGGCGGAGGTCTTGACGTTCTTGGAGCTTTATATTTTGCGCAAGATAGCGATATATCGATAATACAAAACAATAATCTGATTGCTGATATTTTAAAATATGATGAATATGTCTTTTCTTTTAGCGGAGACTTGTACAATAAAAAGAATGTAAATGTCCAAAAAATCCCGTTAAGGAATTTTCTCAAAAAAACAAACGATGATTTTGACTTGATAATATTAAGCCTTTCGGATAGTTTCCACCCGATATCATCGGGTGCCTATAGTTTAAACGAGGATTATCTTTATACTGTCGAATCGATTTCAAAACTTATGAAATCATTAAACAAAGATGGCATCCTGGCAATTACAAGGTGGATACAATATCCGCCAAGCGAAGACCTGAAAATGATTGCAACAATGAAGGAAAGCAGCCAAAAACTTAAAATACCTGATTTTGATAGAAAAATTTTAGCTTTCAGAAGCTGGTCGACGATGACGATATTGTTTAAGAATTCTGTTTTCGACAATCAGGAGATCAATCAGGCAAAAAATAAACTAGTAAAATTAAATTTCGATGTTGTTTATCATGAAGGCGTAAAAAGCGAAGAAACAAACATATACAACCAAACCGAAAAGTCATATTACCACGATTTTTTTAAAAAAATAATAAACGGCAGCAATCAGGAAAGAAATGCTTTTTATGAAGATTATTATTTCAATATAGAACCTTCCACGGATAACTGTCCTTATTTTTATAATTTTTTTAAGCTAAGGCAAATTCCAGATATCGTGCGATATTTTGGCAAATCGACGCAACCGTTCGGAGGAGGAGGTTATCTCATATTGATATCTGCTCTTGTGCTGTGCATCTTATTTTCCTTTTTGCTGATTTTGCTTCCTTTAAAACTTAAGAAAATAAATATAGATTTTAAAAAAGACTTTAAGTTTTTGATTTATTTTTTCGCAATCGGTTTAGGATTTTTCTTTATAGAGCTTCCCCTTATCCAGAAATTCATACTGGTTTTGGATAAACCTGCTTACTCGCTTGCCGTAATCTTGTTTAGTTTGATGCTTTTTTCCGGATTG
>JAQUMQ010000228.1 GCA_028718045.1 Actinomycetota bacterium | reverse complement strand
ATCTAAGGTCGCGTTTTAAGTAACCTATAAAACAATCGCCGACTTGTCTTTTACGGACTTGATGGCGGCAAGCGCAACTTCAAGAGATGTTCTACCGTCTGTAAAAGTGGCATTTTTCACAGGCTTGTCTTTTGTTATGCAATCGACAAAATAATTAAGTTCGTTCAAAAACGCATCTTTTTGCTCGGCTTCGATATTTTCGACCGAACCATCATCTTTATATACGATTATTTTTGATATCTTGTTTCTTTCTTCGATATTTTTACCTGCTCTGAATATCCATTCCACCGTACCTTTTTCGCATAAAATTCTTATAATCATCGTAAATGGAAAAGTTCCTTTGAACCTCCAACCACCTTCGGCAAATCCTGCCACACCATTTTTGAATTCGAGGGAAGTGAATATATGTACAAGCCCTGATTGCTCTTTTTTGGTCGGGTCGTAACTGCCGGATGCTTTTACCAGGATCGGCTTTCCGAACAACCATATAAGATAATCAAGATCATGGATATGAAGATCGAGAGCAGCTCCTCCGCTATATTTTTCGCTTGCTCCCCAGTTATCCTGATGCCAATCAGGTGTAACCGCAAGCCTTTCACAAAATGCATTTATTGGATTTCCCAGGATTCCGCTTTCTACGTATTCTTTGATTTTTACATATTCGGGCCAGAATCTTAACGAATGTCCTACCATTGCTTTTATTTTCTTTGTTTTTGCTGCTTCGACCATTTCGTCAGCTTCTTTTAATGATAGGGTAAGTGGTTTTTCGCAAAATACATGCTTTCCTTTATTTATGACTTTCAACACAAAATCATGATGCAGAAAAGTAGGTACGCATATATCTGCAAAATCGAATTCGATATTTTTAAAAAGCTCATCCAAATTACTGAAGTATTCAGCTCCGAGCTCTGTCGCAAGTATTTTGCCTTTTTCCTCTATTTTTTCCACGACCGCAACTATAGCCAAGCCATTTATTTGCTTTAAAGCTTGTGCATGTGCTTTTCCTATAAAACCAGCGCCAACAAGAGCAGCCTTTATCATTTTTTCAGCCTCCTTGTCATATTGGTAAAATTGATTTTTTAATGTAAAAATGTTTTCGATATGTTTATCAAACGATAAGTTAAAACAAAAAGGATTTAAAAGATTTTATTCGACGATATCATATCTTTTTAAAAAGGTATAAGATTTCTTTACGGCATTGTTTATCTCTTCAATCGAATGTTCTTTTCCTTCAAATTCTATTTCCACGCTTCCCGGACCATCAAATTCTTTAAGCATTTCAAATATTTTTTTGAAATCAGTAATGCCTTCTCCCAAGGCAGGAAAATTCCATTCTTTGTATTTTCCACTACCATGATCTTTCAAGTGGATATAGCCCATATAAGGCAAGGCAAAGGGCAGGTCTACTTCAGGTCTCGTATTTCCAAACATAATCACATTACCCGTATCATAATTAAGCTTAATATTGGGATGATTTATAGTCTTTATTATTTCTGCTCCTATCTTGCCTGTATTGCACCAATTTCCATGCATCTCCAAGCATACGACTATTCCTTTTTCTTTTGCGTAATCGCCGATTATCCTGATGTCGGAATAAAATCTTTTTTCGTCTTCCTTGTTTTTTACTTCACCTGTATCCGTAGTTACGTATTTTATTTTTCCAAGCGAAGCAAAATCCAAAACTTTTTTAAAGTTTTCAACGCCATTTTCTTTCATCAACCTTGTATGCCCGGCTATACATTGAAGAGTAAGCCCAAAATCTTTGCATTCTTTCAAAACACCTTCGACGATCTTTTTGTTTACCCTGATTTCGGGTCTTGGCATGTGTTCAAAAAAAGCAGGTGCTGAAGCAAGTTCTATATATTTGAATCCTGTTTTTGAAATGCCTTCGATTGCTTCCTTGCCGCTGTAATTCGGGTATGTTGAAGTTACGACTCCAATGTTTTTTTTCATTTCTACCTCCGCTTACATAAAAAAATGATAAAAGATAATTCAGTTTTAAATTATGCTTTCAATGCTATTTGGCTAAAATCCTTTTTTCATGAAATTCTTGTAAAAAAAAATTCTAGAAATATAAGAAAAGCATCTTTTTTTAAGGCAAAATCCTTTTTGTAAGTCCTTGAGGATACATCTTTTGCTGTACAAAGGCCTCGGCAAATTCAACACCGGCTTGAAATCCTCTAAATTTTGCCACTGTTTTAATGAAATCCTCGGTATCACAGTTATGCATATCTTTCAACCAGCCAAGTTGGGATTTCATCTTATTCATCATCTTTATTTTGATTTCGACAGTATCGGTAATATCGACATATTCTTCCGGAACAAAATTGACTCCGGCAAGTGTGTCCATATAATATAGATATGGCAATTTTTCGGAAGGCGGATAATCTGTTTTCCATAGAACAAGATCGGATAAATAAGTTGCCTCAAACACAAGCCTGCTTGTATTTATATGATCTGAATGGTAATCATTCGGACTATGAGTTATTATAAGATCAGGAGAAGCTTGCCTTATGACATCAATTATTTTTATTCTTGATTTAAGATCAAGTACAACTTCACCATCCGGTATTCCAGCCCATATGGAAGTCGCACCAATTAGTTTTGCAGATTCTATAGCCTCACTTCTTCTGATTTTAGCCAGTTCTTCGGAAGTATGAACTTTGCTGCCTTTGTTTCCATCGCAAACATGACACATAAAAATTTCGTACCCTTGGTTTTTGTATTTTGCCAGCGTTCCTGCACATTGAAGCTCGAGATCGTCTGGGTGAGCACCGATTGCAAGTACTTTCATTTTAGTTACGCCTTTCATTGTTTGTATTTATTTTATTTGTAAAAAGATATATAAAGATATTCGGTCATGCTTATCTTCTCATTTTACCGATGTTACTTAAAACAGTTGCGATTACTATGATCGCACCTAAAACTATGGTTTGAAGATATGAAGATACGCCGATAATGTTCATTGCATTATATAAAATGCCCAGCAACAATACGCCAAAGAATGCGCCTACCAAACTTCCTTTACCGCCTTCAAAAGTTATTCCGCCTATTATTGAAGCGGCAAGTGCCTGTAATGCATAATCTGCACCGCTATCTGCTCTTACCATTCCAAGCCTGGAAACAAGGACCAAGCCAGCTAAACCGACAATAAGACCGCTTAATGTATATATCGATATTATATGCCAGTCAACGTTAATTCCGGAAAGGAAAGCAGCCTGAGTATTGCCGCCTATTGCATTAAGCCTTCTGCCGTATTTTGTATTTCTTCTTAAGAAAAAAGCAAAAGCAAGTATAAGCATATATATTATTATGGATACAGGAACAGGGCCTATTTTAGCTTCACCTAAAAATTCGAATTGGCCAGTTATAGTTTGTGGTCTGCCTCCTCCTATAATCAAAGCACATCCAAGAAAAACATAATTCATACCCAAGGTTATTATAAGAGGAGTAACCTTACTTTTTGCTATGATGACTCCGTTAATGAAACCAAAAATCATTGCCAATATAATTACAGTGACAACAGATATAAAAATGCTTTTTCCCGAAAGCAACATTCTTGCGAATATTATTGCTACTAAACCGGCCATGTTTCCTATCGAAATATCGAGTCCGCC
>JAQUMQ010000227.1 GCA_028718045.1 Actinomycetota bacterium | reverse complement strand
AGGAATATTTATTAACTTTGCCTTTAATCTCTTTAAATTTTTTACCGATGCGGGATCATTGGTTAATTCGATTAATTTGTCGATAAAATATGATGCGAGATTGAATTGATTGACATTTATCAATGAGACTATCAATAAATTTATAACTTCCTTGTTTATGCTTAACTTTAGATATTCATAGCATTTATCTATTATTTGGTCATGCCTTTTTTCTTCCAAAAGCTTGTTTACATCTTCTTTGAAAGTTTTTATAAATTTATTGTTGATTTTTGTTATTCCTGCGTTTTTTTTATCTGAACTTTGCAAATCAAATGCTCCTTTTTTGAATTTAAATTACCTTATTTGTATTCGCAATCCTGCATCTTTTTAAATTGCCGTGCGCCAATACCATGAATTTATAAGCAATTTATGACAAATAACCCGCCGAACAGATTAAATTAAAATTTTTTGGTTTGATTTAAGTAAATGATTTGATAAAAATAAATATATTTGCCAGAAATTCATTATTTAACAGTATTCTTGTAATATTATGCACCTATAAAAATCGGGAAGCCCATTACGGGCTTCCCTCTTGTATGTTAAATTTATTGCAATAATTGAAGAACCATCTGAGGCGAAACATTTGCTTGTGCAAGCATCGCTATGCCAGCCTGTAACATTATCTGGTTTTTCGTATAATTGGTCATCTCGTATGCCATATCCACATCCCTGATTCGGGACTCCGAAGCAGCCAGGTTTTCGGATGCGACGCTTAAGTTGTTAATCGTATGTTCCAACCTGTTCTGAGCAGCACCAAGAGTAGATCTCTGGCTTGACACTGCCGTTATCGCCGTATCGACAAGACCTAATGCTGTGTTTGCGCCATCAACGGTAGATACGTCGATTACGTTTATGCCCAAAGATCTGGTATCCATTGGATTAATGCTGAAAGCAGTTGTTTGATTGGCATTTGCACCTATATGAAAACTGAATGCTTGAGCCGTAACATGTGCTGCGGTAGCAACCACCGTTGCCAGAGTATCTCCGTCTTCGACAGAAGCCGCAGTAATAGTAAATCTTAATCCGTCTACCGTTGCGATAACATCTGTAGTCGCATCACTGCCTGAAGCTACCACTGTCGAGCCGTTTGATATGCTCCAGTCAAAACTTGCGCTGGATGAAGCGATGCTAACGGTGTAAGTTGCATTTACTACGCTTGTAGCATCGACAAGAGTTGCACCTACTGCTACCGTGCTTGTCGGATTAAGCGTAAAAGCGGCAGCAACATCAACGCCTGCCAAAAGTGCCTTGGTGTTAAACTCGGTTGTTTGAGCAATTCTGTCGATTTCCGTAACCAGCTGAGTTACTTCGGCCGATATGTTCTGCCTATCCGCATCGGTAATAGAACCATTCGCAGCTTGAACGGCAAGCTCTCTTATTCTGACAAGAATACTTGAAGCTTCCTGTAGCGCGCCTTCAGCAGTCTGTATAAGAGATATTCCATCTTGTGCATTTTTTCCCGCCTGATTTAAGCCACCTATCTGAGCTCTTATTTTTTCCGATATCCCCAATCCGGCGGCATCATCTGCTGCTTTGTTGATTCTAAGTCCTGAAGATAGTTTTTCCAGAGATTTTGATCTTTGATCGTTTGTTATACGTAAGTTCCTGTTTGCAATAATTGCAGAAATGTTTTGATTGATTCGAAGTGACATTTTGTTTATCCTTTCTTCCTTGAATTTAAAAATTATATATGGCCTCCATGCCTTCATTCAGCTCTCATATTATTTATAGTGACTGAAGAGCCATTTATCACTTTTCTGGATCATTCTTCCTCCTTTCCTGCGTATGTTTGATTTTTATAAAAATATAAACTCCTTTATTTTCCTATAAATACATATCGGTTAAAAAATAGAAATACTTTAAAAAAATTAAAAATTTTAAAATAATTATAATTATTCGGAAAGTACAGAAAGCGTAATTTCTAAAACAATATCTTTGGACGATACTTTTGGAAGTATACGACATAATCGGGTTGGGATTTCGTAAAAAAGTTCAAATAAATCGAAAATGCAAATACGATATTTTAAGATATCATATATTTTTGCATAATTCTTCAAACAATCCTTTATCTATATCAACTGCCTTGATATTTTGCTCGGCTACCTTTGTATAAAGTTCATCTCTTAAAACTTTGACATCTTCAGGTGCCAATATTCCGATCTTAACTTTATCGCCCTTGATATCCAATATTTTTATTCTAATATTGTCTGCGATTACAATACTTTCATTTAATTTTCTGCTAAGAACTAACATGGTACCTGATTCTTTAAAAATTTATTTACATAAAATAAACACAGACTCACAACTTACCCGGTACATTTATTTCATTTCTTAATACAGCTGATAAGATTATCTTTATTTATTTTAACCGTATTAAAAATATAATGTTTCGTTTTATAATCACTGTTGTAAAGGATTATTTGCTTACCTAAAAATTTGGTTGAGTTGATGACTATGGGACTTAAAAGATTTAAGCTCGTTTTGCTTATATCTGACGGCACTGACACTATGGTAAGCAGTACGATATCGTCTTTTTCGTCAATTTTTAATTCCTTGACTTCTTTTTTTTCAATTACCGGCTTATAATCCTTGAAAAAATAACATGGATCGCATACGACAAAAGCCAGCGAGGGGTCGGACGTTGATTGCAGCCATTTCATGGGAGATTTTTCTAAAAAATCCAGTATGGCAAATTGGGTATTGCTTTCGAAACCTATAATACCAAAAGGCATATTGATTATCTTTTCTTTTGCCAAACCAACTTCGCCAAACCTGGTCGTATTGATTTTCATAAATTCATACCTCTAATATTTTTTAAATATTTTAACATATTCAATAAAAAAATTATTTTAAATAATCAAGCAAGCTGGGCTGAAATATTCTGCCGGCTGCATTAAGGGAAACAAGATAAACGGTTTCCGCTTCTTTTAACTTCATGATAACTTCTATTATATCTATGTCTTCATTTATAGATATGTTTTCTGTCATGTTTATGATGTCATTTTCATGTTGTTGCTTTGTAAGCTCCAGCCTTTTTACTATCGAACCTGTTTCGGAGACCAAATTAAGTACGTTGGCTCTTGCTTCATCCACTTGAGACAGTATTTCACCGTTAATTAAATTTACGTCCCCGTTGGTAATTGCCTGCTCCAAGTTTTTTACGATCTGAAAAACGTCAGGGCTACCCGATACGGTATTATCCATGTTGAAAATCTTTTTACCATCCATATTGATCACGATGCTGGATTCAAAAGATATTTCTCTGACCATGGAATTGTCATCGCCGTTATAAACGATGTTACCGGAAATTTCTTCGAATGGTTTTTGAGTTGTATTCAAACCGGCAAAAATATAATTGCCAAGATATGTCGAGTTGGCATCACCTAACAGTTTTTCTTTTAATTGAGCCACCTGTGGCAACAATGAGTTTAAACTATCCTGGTTCAGTGCTCCATTACCTGCCTCGATGCAAATTTCACGAAGGGATACCATTACGTTGCTGATCTCCATCAAATTGTTTTCGGTCGCTTTAACCCAGCTTAAAGAATTATCTATATTCTTTGAATACTGTTCTTGTTGGCTTTTTT
>JAQUMQ010000226.1 GCA_028718045.1 Actinomycetota bacterium | reverse complement strand
GTATTAACCTCAATCAGATTTAGAAAAAGAATAGATAAATATTGGGATAATACTGCAGGGTATTGGAAGAATTAGCTTTCTAAAATTAAAAACCATATGAGTATAATGTTTATAACTCTTGCCAAAGTGTTTTTTTCAACTGAAAATTCCCCCATATTTCAGTCGAAAAGTACCCCACTTAATTTAAAAAAATAATATATTCTATCCCATAATTTTCCTCACTTTCTGTTTCTAAATTTGTCATATAATAATTTATTTGAGATGTTAAATTATCCTGGCTTAGAATCAATTGTAGAAGCCGGTTTCTATAACTAAATGCTAATTTTCTTTACTATCATCATCTTTATCCAGAAATTGTCCGGCCTCCTTATGTTTTTCCAGCCATTCTTTTGTTTCCTTCATCCTGTAGGACTGCCCGTTCATATTAACCATGTAAGACTTATGAGTGAGCCTGTCTATCATTGCTGCTGTAATTACAGGATCTAAAAATATCTCATCCCAACGCTCAAATGATAGATTAGTTGTAATTATTGTTGACTTTCTTCCAGCTCTAAGAGATAAGTTTGTAAACAAAAGCTCCGATCCTTGCCTGTCAAAAGAGATATAGCCAAGTTCATCAGCAATAACCAAATCATACTTTTCAAACCTAATCTCAAATGAGCGCAGGGTGGATGACCCCCTTGCTTCTTTTAGCTGATTAATAAGTAGCGGTACTGTTGTAAAGGCTACACGGTATCCTTGCATGCATGCTTTTATTCCAAGACCGGTGGCAATCATCGTTTTACCGGTGCCGGGATTTCCATACAGAATCAGGTTTTGGCCATTTTTTACAAAATCAAGGCTGGATAGTATTTTTAACTTGTTGCGGCAGTCTACCGGAAGATACTCCACCTTTATATCTTCAAGATATTTCTTGGCCGGAAAGCCTGCAATACGTATTCTGTTTGTTTTTCCGTTTTCTATTCTCTGGTCGTATTCCTTTTGCAGTATATCGCACAGAAACTCCTCATAGCTTAGATTTTTTGCCCTCGCCTGCTCTAGGTCCTCCGACAAGTAATTCCTGACTGCCGGAAAGTGGAGTTCTTTTGAATAAAACAATATCTTCTGTAAAAAATCATCATTTTTGCTGTCTTTCATTTAAACTTTTACCTCCTCAAAGCTGTGGCAACTCTCAAGCATCTGACTGTAAAGGAAAAGCATTTCTCTGGAAGATTTTTCTATCTGAGAATTTTCTCTTTGTCTAAAACACTCAAAGCTTTCCTTCTTCCTTGAACAGATAACGATAATCTTATCAAGATCAACAAGACCGGGATTTATTTCTTCAAGCTCTGCTACTGCATCTTCTATTTTTGCTAGCCCGATTTCTCCGGCCATTTCCAGAAGTTCAACAAATCTTTTTTCGGATCCAATAAAATACTTATTATAGATATTTTTTAGGGAGCTCTCCATCTGGGCAAATGCTGTGCTTTGCGCAAGGGCACCGGGTTTTATCTTTAATGTTCTAATGTAATGGTTTATGTCAACCTTCCATTCGTGGTTTCCATAAAGTCTTTTATGAGAGGCTACCATCTCATCCTTGTAGAAGCAGATTATTCTGTCAGGATAAGCCTTTACGGTCACGAACTCGCCGACAAAACTGTCAGGCACTGAATAGTAGCATCCACCCAGGCCAATACAGGAATATTTATTTACCCTGGCCTCTACTTTCCTTGCACAATCATACCTTGGAGGTTTTAGATAGAGGTGAGCCCTTTCAACATTTAACATTTCCATAGCGGTACTGCCATTTAGAAGGATCTGGGGCTTCTGGTTTAACTCTACCAGTTTTTCTTTTAAATAAAGCCTTGCAGCATCCAGACTTTCAAACTTGTCCCTTCTTGAAAAGACTTTTCTCCTTACATATTCAACGCTTCTCTCCACATGACCTTTCTCATTTGCGCGGGAAATGTTGCAGAACCTGAAGGAAAAATTATAGTAGGCAGACAGTTTTAAAAGCTCACCCGTCGGCTCCTTATGGTTTCTGCCTACAAATCTAGCTATCACAGTTCTTGCGTTGTCATATAATATCTCTTTGTGAATACCTCCAACTTCTTCAAAGAAATTTGCGTGGCTGTCAAGAAATGATTCTGTTTTCTGATTACAATAAAGATCAGCATAGCAGTAATTACCATAAGCTGTAGTAAATACAGACATCTGAAGTATTGCCTGTTTTTGGCCAATGATAAGTTTTACCTCACCCCAGTCAAATTCAGCTGTTTGTCCGGGGATATGTTCCTGCCTTATGAATGCTTCTTTTGACTGCTTTGCAATATCTGTTATGGCGCAGCATACCGTAGTGTAACCTATGTCAAAACCCTCAGATATTAGTGCTTCATGAATATCTATTTTTTTCATAACCTGTTTTGAGCGGCCTGATGCTTTTTTGTTTTGGTTTTCCTTTAAGAAAAAGTTTATTCTCTGTATTATTTGCTCATTGAGTTTAACCTTTGCTCTGTTTGATGTGTTATATCTTGGTTTTTGGCAAATATCTGTAATTAGGCCAATATCCTCAGCCTTTTGCTCCATAAGCTGGCTTTTCTTTTTTTCATACTCGTCAATATACCTTCTGATTGTTTTCCTGGAAATATGAAGCTCCCTTTCAATTTTTCTTTTTGAAAACCCTTCATTAAAATACTTTATTATTATCTTCTGTTTGTCTATCAACTTTAACATCCCTCCTGTCTCCCTCTATGTTATTACTGTTTAATATTCTTATATTTAACATAGAGGATATTACTTAACTAGTGGGGTACTTTTCAACTGAAACAGTGGGGTACTTTTAGGTTAACATAAACATTTGAAGCTATTGATTTTATTACAAGCATTACAAGCCATATTCCCAACAGAAACGAACAGACTCTAAGGTACTTCGGTTATTACAGCAATGTATGCCGGGGAAAACGTAAGAAGCAGGAAGTGGACCAGTCCGATTATATCATAGAGGATGATTTGTATAATAAGAGCTGCAGCAAATCCTTTAGAAAGGCTTATAAAAAAAATCTATGAAGTGGATCCACTAGCGTGCCCCAAATGCAAAGGCATTATGAGAATTATTGCTTTTATTGAGGATTATAAGGTAATAAGAAAAATACTTGACTGGCCGGGTATAGATGAGTTTAGAAGGGACAGGCCTCCGCCAAAAAGATTGTCAGCTAAAGATTTATTTGATGACTATGGGCAAAGTGATTATATAGACTGTGATTATACAGATTTTTAAGTTATGGGAGTTAATACTTCTAATATAAGGCCCTGGTCAAAAACAGTCTGGCATACTTGCAGATTTACATAAATTAGATTTACGAAAGCCAGTTCTTCCTGATTTTATCCTTAATACTTTCTTTTTTTATTAAAAATCCATCTATTTGGTTAAACGATCATTAAATGGAGCAGAAATCCCGGAGGTAATTGTATTTATACCTTGGGGATCCAGAAGCAAGTTTTTATAAATAATTCAGAGAGTAATACACCTTATGGCGGTATCTCCGTAGATAGTAAGCGACTTCGGCGTGTTCGTATGAATCCATGAGGGCCGCAACTTCGTCAGGTACCTCAATGATGCAGTCGGTGGTATAAAAATCGGGATAATATTTCC
>JAQUMQ010000225.1 GCA_028718045.1 Actinomycetota bacterium | reverse complement strand
TACAAATAATTTAAATTACCAAGATAAATTTCTGGAGATATATGTATTGATCTTTTTGCATGACGGATAAATTTTTTTATAAACATCTTTATAATGCTTGACATAAATTTCATGATTTTTCCCATCCGGAAAATAAGTTTTTATATCTCTTTTGACCTTTTTAAAAGCATCTTCGAAGTTTTTATAAACACCTATTCCGATACCGCCTATCATGGCAGCACCAAGCGGTGTTGCTTCTTCCAATTGCGGTACTTCGATAACCATGCCAAGCATATCAGCTTTCAATTGCATCCAAAATTCATTTCTTGTCGCTCCACCGGTAATAATAACCTTCTCTCCGGTTGAACGAGTATAATTTTTGATTGCATCATACAGCTCAAAGCCCTTGTAGTTTAATCCTTCGATAACCGCCCTTATGAAATCTTCTTTTTTTGAGGTACTTGACATACCCAAAAATACTCCTCTCGAAAAATTATCCTGAACGGGACATGCACTGCCAAAAATGTCTGGGAGCATAAAAACACCATTGGAACCGATTCTGGAATTACCAGCCTTCTTCATTAAAATTTCCCATATATTTTTTTTAATTCTTTTTGCCTGTCTTTCTTCATCGGCACAAAACACATCCTTAAACCATTCCAACACACCCGAAGATACGGCAACGCCATAAACTCCATACTTGTCTTTGATGACATGAGCTTGACAAATTATGCTTGAATCCAAACCTTTCTTGTTTAATATTGGGCTATCCACACACTTATGATAATGCTCATACGTACCCACTACGCCAACCAAGTTTTCCCGTTGGTCTCCGGCAGTTGCGTATACTCCACACAATCCATCAAGTCCGCCTATTACAACAGGGGTTCCGAAAGCCAATCCCGTTTCTCTTGCCGCAGACGCGGATATCGTTCCGATCAATGTTCCGCTTGGCTTTGGTTGAGGATAAATATTCATATTTATCCCAAAGATATCGAAAAGTTTTTCTGACCAATTTAAACTTTTTAAATCAAAAACCAAAGTTGTCGAAGCCAAAGAATAGTCTGTTGCCATAACACCGCATAACTTATAATTAACATAGTCTTCGATCAACAGCCATTTATATATCTTTCTATAAACATCGGGTAAATGTTTTTTTACCCATATATTTCTCAAAATCGTGTTATGAATCCATGGCTTTTGTCCATTAATATTATAAATCTCTTCAAGATCTACGTTTTTTTCCAACCATTCGATTTGTTCTACGCATCTCGTATCATGCCAGCTTATAAACGGATAAAGGCAGTTTCCTTCCTTGTCTAACGGAACTCCGTCACAAGCAAAGCCGGTAACTGTTACAGACTTGATAAGCTTGATATCCGATATCTTATTTAGTGACTCTTGTACTGCCTTGCAAACTTGCTTCCATATATTATCGGGCATCCAAAAAGCATATCTTGCAGAATTTTCTTCTTTATGAAATACTTCGGTTTTTCTTCTGCCAATCGAAACCAAATTACCCTCAAGATCAAAAACCGCAGATTTTATTGTCGTCGAACCTATGTCTATGGAAAGTAGGTACATTCTTCCTCCAAATCGAAATAATTAAAACAATAAATTTTATTATGATATAATGACCATGAGTTTATTTTTAAAATTACAATAAAATTTAAATTTTAAAAAATGAACATTCAAATCGCCAACTTAATAAAAGAGTTGAACAAAAACCCCGTAATTCCTTGTATCAGCAACTTCGACGAATTGCTTGAAAGCACATATGCGAATATAAAAACGGCCTTGATTTACGATACGAATATTTTTGATCTTATCAATATTACGAAAAAGAACTTAAATCAAAAAAAAACGATAATTCTTAATATCGACACAGTTAAGGGCTTGTGTGCCGACGAATATGGAATCAAATTTTTAAGGAATTACATAAAAATAGATATTATCGCAACTGCTTCTCCTAAAATAGCAAATTGTTTGAAAAAACTTAACTGTCCTGTTATGCAGTTAATGTTCATATTGGATACAAAATCATTGAAAAAAGGAATTGAGCTGGTTACTGCTGGAAAACCGGACCTTATAGACATAAGACCGGGTATTCTTTTCCCAAAAGCAGCCGAAATGCTTAGAAAAAATTTTGATATACCGACCATATGCTCAGGATTTATCAACAACCAAGAAGAACTCAAAAAAATACTTGGCAGTGGCGCAGTTGGAATAACGACAAGTTCCCAAAAATTATGGACTTTATATTTATAATATTGTTTTCAAAGAGCATCGGTTTTTATTTTCGTATCTGGCAAATAATTTATACTAATACATATTGATTGATATATATTCTGCAATATCGTAAATTTTCAAATTCTTGTTATCTTTAACATTTTCCAGATTATTTAAACAGAGAGGGCAAGCCGTAATCAGTACATCGGCGTCTGAATCGAAGTTTTTAATTTCATTAATTAAATCAGATGAAATTAAATTGGAAAAATCAGAATCAAATAAACTTATATAACCCCCGCAACAATATGATTCTTTTCTATTTTTATTCAAATCAATATCGTCTTTATCGAAAATATTTTTCAGGACATTCCGTGGAGTTTCATAAATATTCATTCCTCTTCCCAATATGCAAGGATCGAAATATTTTATTTTATCTTCAACTTTTTTTACCATTATACTACTTATATTATTTTCAATAAAATCAATGTAATAAGTCACTTCAAAATTTAATTTACAGCCAAATTTTTCATATTCTTTAATAAAGCAATAATAACTGTGAGGGTCTAAAACAACCAGGTTGTCGAAATTATATTTTTTAATATTTTTTATATTTAATTTCATCAAATCCTTAAATAAATCTTCCATTCCAAAATCCAGGGCTAGTAATCCGTCCGATATTTCATTTTCACAAAGAACGTAACCGATATTTAATTTTTTTAATATTTTAATAAAGTTTTCCAGTATTTCAGGCTTAAAATAATTTATATAATCGCCCGCATAAACCATAACCTCATATTTTTCAGAAACGTCAAAATCTCCTTTATTTTCTTTACGTTTCAAACCAAAAATATTTCTGGTATTAATCAAGTTCTTTTCGATTTCATAAATTTTTCCCGGAGCTAAACCATTTTTAAATATGATACTCCTCGAATACCTGTTATTTTGCAAAACGCTTTTATTATCGTAAATACAAAAAGCTTCGCATCTTCTGCAATCATTGCATAGATAAGCAGCTCTTCCCAATTCCGGATCAGCTTTTAACCTCTTCGCATCGCAAAGATAAAACAAATAATTTTTCTGGTTTTGGATTATCTTTTGATTTTTGCTTGCCAGATATGGTTGACAAGAAGATTTACAAAAATTATGGCAATACATGCATTGCCTTATGGATTTAATATCTTTATTCATAATAGTTTTAAATCAATAGTTTTCCTGGATTCATAATAAAATTAGGATCTAGATCTTTTTTTAAATGTTTTAAAATCTGGTAACCCGCACCTAACTCTTTTTTTAATAAATGTTTTTTTGTAATACCAATTCCATGGTGATGGCTAATGGTTGCATTATTTTTTAGTGAAATCTTCATTACATCATTCCAGGTTTTGTAAAAAATATTTATTGCCTCCTTTTCATCTTTTGTATTTAAAAAGAAAATATTGTAAATTG
>JAQUMQ010000224.1 GCA_028718045.1 Actinomycetota bacterium | reverse complement strand
ATTTCGGATCCAAGGTTTTTAGTGTTTTTAGGATCTGAATGATCAACCTTGTCGGATATTTTAAATAAATAAGTAGCTTTTCCGGCTGATTCTTCTTTCGACCCGGTATTTTCATCATCTACATTATTTTCATTATCCGCATTATTTTCATTATCGTTTCGGTCAATACCTTTCTTTGCTTTTTTCTTTGCAGTCTCCGATTCGGCAGCCTGAAGGGATTCCCCGATACTCTTAAACATCTCTTTTGTAACCTCTAGGTTAGCAGCCATATTTTTCTGCATATCTTTTGCTATTTTTGACATATCTTGCGTAACGGTCGACGATGCTTTCACTGCTTCTTTTTTCTTGTTATTCTCTATAGGAATTGCTTCCATCGCTATGGCATTGCCTGGATTTTTTGGATTATTGCTTGATATAGGTATCAAAAACCAAATATAGTCGCTCGTCAATTCTCCCATCAGCCCTTGCTTTAACCCGATTGCGACTTTATCGTCATATGAAAGCGATTTTAAATAATTATACTCAGCAGCAGCGCCTGCCTTGTCTATCTTCTTTTCCAGCGATTTCCAGACCTGGGAAGAATATCTTTCTATATCCTTTTTCATGGCTGCTCTGCCATCCCTCAGGAGTCTTGCTACATTTCTTACTGTCAAGGTATCGGCACACGGGTCAAGCTCCATAACAAGATTTTGAGCAAACATATCAAGCGTATTTAGCGTATCGGAAAGAGCTTTTTTAAACGAATCGTATTCGTAGCCCATTTTTGACAGCTCGATCTTTCGACCTTCTTCGTTTGAAATCACAATTTTATAATCACCTTCATTGATATCTACGATTTCGCAGTATGCCGTTCTGATTAATTTGCCATTTTCGGGGAGAATAGAGATTCCTGTTTCGTAAATCGTTACATTGCAATTTCCGCTGTCGAAGACTTTTCCATCTGTCTCATAAACAGCATATTCGGACTTGATATTTTTTCTTATTACTTTTTCATCCATCAATAAATATTTGGCAAGAATTTCGTTTCTTGCATCCTTGAGAATTCTTGTGAAATTTTCAAATTCATAACCTAATTCGGTTATTATTAATCTGCCGTTTGGGCTTAAAAAAAGAATCAGTTTATAATCTGCGGGATTTATTTCAAGAACGTCAATAAGCTTTATCACATACGGGTCTTTAAATTGCTGGACGATAATCAGCTCCTCGGTGTTTACCGTGATAATTGCCTCCCCTTCGGCAATTTTATCCACATCAGAGCTCATATACCGAAACATCGCCTTAATTTCTATAAGCTTTTCTTTCTTTTTTTCTTCGCTCATTCCGATATTTCGTTTAAGTCGTTAATTTTTATTTTTGAATCGTCGGTTTTATTATATATCTTAATAATTTATCGATAAATCGACATAAATCCGCATAACAATATATATCAATATAAATATCGTTTGTCACGAAAAATATGAAACACAGCCAAAAAACATATAATCACACGTCAAAACACACGATAAAAATCGGCAACCTCAAAAATAAAGCACTAAACAAGCTCGTTAATCAGGCCGGCGCGATCCGGATATTTATACAACAATTCTTTTTTGTACGGTTTTGCACTGACATAATCTTCGAATTCAAAACCGGGTGCGACTGTGGTACCGAGAAGAGCATACGTTCCCCCACTTGCAAGCTTTGCACCCTGCCATGTATTTGCGGGAACTACATATTGTATATGTTCACCGTTAAATATATTGCTTCCGAGATTTATTATGTTTGACGAATTATTTTGAAACAAATTAAGCATGACAACGGAATCTCCCATGTAAAAATGAAAAATTTCATCTGATATGACTTTGTGAAGCATGGAACAACTATCATAAGTTATAAGATACAATATTGACGTAGAAAAATGCCTTGCCGATTTATATCTTGAAGGAAGGTTATTTTTTTGAACTGTTTCAGTCGACCTATACATTTCAGCAAAAAAACCTCCCTCTCCCCTTAGAGGTACCAGATTGAATTTTTTTATTATTTTATTGACTGTTTCCAATTTTTTCATGTTTATCCGTAAACAAGAACCTGTTTTAATTATTATATATGATATTATATAATTTTAAATGCATTATTCCTTTGAGCTATTAGATGTTTTGATTTATTATGTTACTTCTAATTGCATTCTTTCTTTTTTTATATATATTCTTTATATATGAAATATGTGCTTTGATTTACGAAATGGCATGCATAAACAGCCAATGCCTATCATAAAAGACCTTGGTGAACATATACCTGGAATAAAAACCAGATTCTCTTTAAATGAAATAAAAGAATTCGTCATAGTACCATATTTTATTGACTGGTATAAAAGCAGGCATTCAAACAAGATATTTCCGATATATCTTCAGGAAGTTTCTGATTTAAATCCGACAAATAAGCAAATCCCGGGAATTCTGACTAAAAACCCTTTTTTTGATCATACGCAGATTAAACTTTTCAAAATCGACAGCAACAACATACCTTCCGGCAGAATCATGGCTTTTATTGATTTCAATTACAATAAGACACATAAACAAAAAGTCGGCTGGCTTGGACTTTTCGAATCTGTAGAAGATCCTTATGTAGCAGAAGCTTTGCTGGAAACCGGAATAAATTATCTGCAAAAAAACGGCTGCACAAAAATAATGGGGCCTGCAAAATTTAACGCAAATGGTGAGATAGGACTGCTCATTGACGGATTCGGTAAAAAAACTTATTTCATGGAACCATACAATGCTCCTTATTACAGAGAATTTTTCGAAAACTATGGTTTCAAAAAGGAAAATGACTGGTTTAGCGTAAATACGGATACATTGATTTCCTCTAATTATATGAACAAAATAGAAAATCTGATGGAAAAAATAAACGGTACGGTAAGAAATGAAAGGCTGAACGGATTCAATATCAGAAATATAAATTTCAAAAAAATAAAAAATGAAATAAAAATAATCAAGAACTTATATAATCCCATATGGAGCAAGGGGAATCATCCCCAATTTACGGAAATGACTGATGAAGAATTCAATATTATGGCGCTGGGAATCAAAACAATTGCACTAAAGGAATTGATATTCATAGTTGAAAAAAACAAGATTCCTGTAGGTATTTCGGTCAGCATACCAAACATAAATGAAATCATAGAAGGATATGATAACAGAAATAAACAATTGCCTTCAAAATATTTTTTCAGCGTAAAGGATTTAAGAAGGGATATTGATATATTCAGCGAAATTAAAAGAAGAGTCAAAATGAAAAAGATTGACGGGATAAGAATCCTTATTTTAGGTGTCGATGAAAAATACAGAAAAATAGGCATAGATTCAAAACTATATTATAAAACGGCACAAGCAGCAAAAGCGATCGGCATAAAACATGCATCCGGCTCGCAGCTTGCTGATATAAATTTCGATATTTTAAATCCGCTGTTTAAAATCGGCAGAATTTCCATGACTTGGCGTGTTTACGGTCTTAGTCTATGATTTCAGATAATATGCATGTTAATGAATCACGATTACGGTCAATGATCAAGACAAACAAACCAGCCTAAATATTTAATAAATCATAAATCTGATCACTCGAAAAAATTTAAGTGATCATAAAAAATAAAATTATGACAAAAAAATATCATGTTTTTGTCA
>JAQUMQ010000223.1 GCA_028718045.1 Actinomycetota bacterium | reverse complement strand
AAGATCCTTATTATATAAAAAGAAGAGAAAAAACATTGTTGATATCCATCGGATGTGATTTCGTATTCGAAGATTGTTTTTGTGCAACACTCGGGAGCTTACCTTATGAATTCGACAGTACAGACATAGGTCTTATGGAAACCGCGGATGCTTTCGTTGTTATGTTTTTAAGTGATAAAGGTCAAAAAACGATAGAAGCGTTTAATAAGTTTTTTACGGCGATAAACACAGAGGAAGCTCAAAACTACGAAAATATAATGACTGATAAAAATAAAAAATCCGTTGAAAAAATGGGTTTGTCATGGACGGATGTGGATCTTGAAAAGATACCCGGAATAATGAGCGAGTCTTTCGGCAAGGATATTTGGAAAAAAATATCCGAAAAATGCATAAGCTGTGGCGCATGCACTTTTGTGTGCCCAACTTGTTATTGTTTTGATATCCGTGACGAACAAGATGCAGCAAATGTTCAAAGATGCAGAAACTGGGATTTTTGCACAAGTTTTCTTTATAGCCTCGAAGCAAGCGGGCATAATCCAAGAAACGATATAAGCAAGAGATATAAAAACAAAATAAACTGCAAATATAATTATAACTATTTAAGACATAAAGTTCTTTACTGTGTCGGTTGCGGCAGATGCATAGATGTTTGTCCTGTGGATATGGACATAAGAAATATCGTCGGAAGTATTTTAAAAAATCATATGAAAAGTAACGTATAAATATGGAAAAAACGAATATAGTAAAAACCGAAAATATAATGAACAAAAAAAATCCTTATTTGCCTTCGATTGCTACCGTAAGCAAGATTGTTAAGGAAACTCCCAATATAATATCAATCCAAGTAATACTGGATAATGAAAACGAAAGAAAATCTTTTTCCTTTGAACCTGGGCAAGTCGGTCAGATTTCGGTTTTTGGTTTTGGTGAATCAACTTTCGTAATAAATTCACCTTCTTTTGATACGTCTTACTTGCAGTTCACCGTCATGAAAGTCGGCGTAAATACGACAGCAATAAGCAACTTAAGCGAGGGAGAAAAAGTAGGAATAAGAGCACCTCTTGGAAATTGGTTTCCTTATAAAGAGTGGGAAAACAAAAACGTGCTGATCGTTGGCGGAGGCATAGGGCTGGCACCTCTAAGACCTCTTATACTGCACATAATGAAAAATAAAGACAAGTATAAAAATTTGACTGTTTTATATGGTGCTAAAACTCCCGATGACTTATGCTATAAATATGATTTACAAGAATGGAAAAAATCCAAAGATGTTAAAATTGTGCAAACGATAGACAATGCTTGTCATGGCTGGAATGAAGAAGTCGGACTTTGTCCGAATGTCCTCGAAAGCATGAATCCTTCCCCGGAAAATACGATTGCCGTCACTTGCGGTCCTCCGATAATGATCAAATATGTTCTCGATGTTTTGAAAAGGCTGAATTTTAAACCAGACGGCGTGTATACTACTCTTGAAAGAAGGATGAAATGCGGTGTCGGAAAATGCGGAAGATGCAATATCGGCGAGAAATTTGTATGCGTGGATGGGCCCGTCTTTTCGCTGCGGGAATTAAACGAATTGGCAGAGCCATATATTTAACCGCTTTTTTGCAATATCAAAATTTTTAAATATATAAAAACTTATAAATATACCAAAATTCCGAACACATCGAAATATACATACCCGCTATTCATGCTTGCGATAGCCGTACATACAACATGCATATACATATCGATAACAAACATACCGGCATTTGTAAAAAACTAACTATTTGACGCAATTTATTTTAATGGTTTAAAAAGTTTTTTTATTTTATTTTTACAGGTATTTCGGGAGCAATCTCATAAACTTTCATTGTGGTGATTTGGAATTCCATGTGATCTTCTCCCGGAGCGACAGCCTGAACTTTTACGGCAATTACAAGTTCCTTTTCTGCCTCCAACACATAAGGTCCTTTGGTCCACATGTAGATGCCCCTGGCTTTTCCAGGCATATCCTTTATATCGCTTAAAGCTTCGTCCATTCCTGTCAATTTCAAATTCTTCGGAAGTTTCAATTCGATGGAATCGATATATACCAAATCGGTGCTGCTCGGATTTTTGATCGTGTAAGAAAAAGTCTTTTCCTCTCCGAATTTCATTTCAAGAGCGTTATCGGAGGATTTGAAATCGACGATTTTTTTGCATCCTAGGATTTCCAAGGTTTTTAAAGGTTCTTTATAATCTTTCCAGTACGTTTCGTAGCCGATTTGTTTCAATTCGTAAAACGGAGCCATCGGCGGCAGGTAAACCTGGTTGAAATATATGCTTTTTTTGCCTAAGTTTTCGTTGACAAATTTCCTAAGCTTCTTATCGTTTAATCCTATCTTGATTTCGATATTTTTATCAAATTCATATTTTGTAAGATAAAAAGCCACACTTGACGATTTCGAGCTTGTTATCAGAACAGAATCAGGCTTCATCTCGCTGATTACGTTTTTCCAATAATCGTATATTTGCGTATCATGGCTTTTATCTTCTGCTTGAAAGTTTGATGAGCAAAGATGTATAGGGAAGGCTGCTATTGCAATATAAAAGAAAATCAAAAATATGATGCATATCGATTTGATGGCTTTATTTTTGGAAGATTTTTCATTGCCTTTTAAAGAGATTTTGTCCGAAATTTTCCTGAAAATAAAAACAATAGCCGTTTTTATAAAATGCAATCCATAAGCAAAGGGAATTATCAGGAATGTTATGACGGATATAAGATAAAAGCTGTTGGGCTTATCTTCGTATAAAAAAACCGGTATAAGGTTCAAAACGATAAGGGCTAAGATAAGAAAAAAATACTTAATATTTTTTCTTATCATAAAAATTATTCCCGTAAGGATTATTAAAGCGGAAATGATCCCAAAGTCATCTTTTATGAGTGAAAAGTAATTGTTTGCTTGTTTTTTAAAAACGGTAAAACTTCTGAACCCAAATTGCTGCTTCCACTTCGATCCTGTTATGTAATCAAAAAATTTATGCCATGTGGTTATGTTGCCGTGACCTTGAAATGATCTTATCGGAATATATAAGTACAAAAGCAGCGGAGCGATAATGAGCGCAATTATTATAACGACTTTTTTGGCTTTTAAAACTGTGCGCCAGTCGGTAAAGACAGGGAACAAAATAAGTGCAGGTGCAAGAAAAACAGACAAGGGATGATTTGTGAAGCTTAATCCTATGAATAAATAATAAAGGTATAGGAATTTATCTTTTTTGCTTTGAGTCCAATATATTCCAAATAAAATAATGAGTCCGATCAGGAAAGAATGCAGCGTATAGACTTCAAATCTGTTGGTTTGAACCCAAAAAACCTTAAAAAATGCAAAGAATAATGTGCTGACCAATGCGATGCAGTATTCCTTTTTTAATAAGTTAGAGATAATCATCACAAAAACCGTAACGGTTGCGGCACCCCAAAAAACAGAAAATACATTAAGCCTGTATGCCATGGTTCCGAAAGGTAAATATGTAAACAATTTACCAAGCAAAAAAGCCAGGGGGAACCCCGTAGTTTGGCCTACAGCCAGTTCGGGAATCTGTATATGAAACCAGGTCGTATCATAGCCGAAAGAGGAGGGGTTCATCGTTTTAAGAAAAATGATGAAGGTAGTTATAAAACTTAAGGCATATGCCAGA
>JAQUMQ010000222.1 GCA_028718045.1 Actinomycetota bacterium | reverse complement strand
AATTCAACTCGTTCATCAAAAGGTAAATCCGGGTAAATATTGATTCCCCATAAATCGTTCTGGTCGGAGCCATTTTCCAGAAGCAGCACTTCTTCGTCTGCATGTAGCTCACCATCGATAGCCATGCTTTCTTTTTCTACATCGACAACTGCTTTGACAAGATTGCCAAACATTTCATTTGCCATTTTTTTTATTTCTTCAATTGTAATTTTTTCGGATACAATTTTCATAATCATGAAATTTTAAAGTTTTATATAACCATTCTGTAAATACCATTGTGCTGTTTTGTGTATTCCTGTTTTTAAATCGATCTTAGGCGAATAACCCAGAAGTGTTTTGGCTTTTTCGATGCTGAAAGCTCTGCTTTTCTTAAAAAATGCAACCCTTCTTTTATAAATAGGCGGCTGTTTTTTCAGTTTCAGCGATTTCCATAATTTTTCAGTTAAAACCGCCGTAATTTCTATGGGTTTGTAAGGAATATGTATGCGTGGCGTCCGGACATTGAATTCGGCAGCTATAAGAGCGGAAAGCTCATTTAGCGAAACATATTTTTCGCCTCCGATAATAAATACCTTCCCGATTGCTTCTTCTTTTTCGCCGCACAGCAGAAAGCCGTCGATAAGATCGTCGATATAAACCATGTGAAGGTATGCCTTGCCATTTCCAAGAAAAATCCATCTTTTTTTGGCAATCATTTTAAACATTTTCAGCATTCTTGTGTCGCCCGGGCCGTAAATGGCGGCAGGTCTTACGACGGATACCGGCAATCCTTTTTCTCTGGCGTATCTTAACGCTTCTTTTTCCGCTTCGCATTTTGAATTCTGGTAAACGTCTCCGGGGCTGTAAGCTTCTCTTTCATCCGACGGAGGATTTTTTACGGAACTTACAAGTCCTATGGTGCTGGTATGTACAAGCCTTTTTACTCCGTATTCCAAGCAGGCATCAAGAATATATTTGGTACCGTTGTAATTTATATCCCAGTATATTCTGTCATCGATATGTGCTTCTCTGTATGCTGCAGCGATATGAAACACTTTATCGGCACCCTTGACTGCTTCAAAAACCGCTTCTTTGTCGGTAATATCGCCGACTATAACTTCAACTCCGAGTTTTCTTAGCTCTTCGGCTTTTTTTTCGTTTCTTGCAAGGACTTTGACTTCGTTACTTTTATTTTCAAGCAGTCTTCTGACAAGGTGCCCTCCGGTAAAACCTGTTCCTCCGGTTACAAGTATTTTCATTTATATAAATTCTCCTTTTGATACAATGTTTTTGAACTAAAGGTTATCGGTAAATAAAGTAATTTGTTTTTATTTTTTTATTATTTATTTAAGCTTGATCCAAGTTAAAAGTTTGACATAATTCATCCGTATTATATTTAATGCATCATGTCTGAACACAGCTTTAATTTTTACAGATTTAAGCGAATTTTTAAAGCATAACTTTAAATTATATAGTGGTTTCATGTAGTGATTTTGCATCCCGTTATACTTTTATGCAGGATTTATATATATCGATCGTTTGGGATGCTGTTTTTTCCCATGAGAATTTTCGGGAGTTTTTAATCGAAAAATCTGCAAGGCTGTTTCTGATATCTTGGTTTTTAAGAACCAAATTCATTCTTTCTGCCATTTGCTTTTCGTCAAATGGATTAATCAAAAATTTGTCATTTGGGAATATTTCAGGTATCGACGAAGAGTCGGAGGCTATTACCGGTAAATTACAAGACATGGCTTCAAGAACCGGAAGTCCAAAACCTTCAAAAATTGAAGGATAAACAAAAAGGGAAGCCTGGTTATATAGCTGTATCAAATCATCGTCATTTACTTCTCCCGTAAATACTATTTCGTCTTTAAACAGGCTTTTATCTAACTCCTTGAAAGTCTCCTCGCTTTTCCATCCGGTTTTTCCTGCTATAACAAGATTGTAGTTCTCGGACACTTTAAACGATTTTTTAAATATGTCGAATGCCTTTATCAAAGTTTTAAAATTTTTTCTGGGTTCTATGGTACCAACGCTTAGTATGTAATCTTTTTTTATATTAAACTTTGCCGGGACTTCTTTTTTTATTTTGTCCGGCTCAAGTTTACGAAATTTTTTATCAGCTGCCATATATACAACTTCAATTTTTCGAGGATCTATATTCATAAAGTTTACAATATCTTGCTTTGTTGAATTTGAATCCGCAATTATTTTTTTTGCTCTTCTTGCATTGCTTGAAACAATTGCCTGATATTTTTTTATAAACCACTCAAAGTTAAATTCAGGGAATCTGTAAAAAGATAAATCATGAACGGTAAGTATTATATTTTTGTTTATTGTTGGTGGGATCAGGTAATCAGGGCAATGCAGGACATCTACATTAAACAAACCCTTAAGCTCAAGAGGCGGGAAATTCCTGTTATTCCATTTCTCAAGTTCCTCGTTTTTGACGGGAAATATTTTTAATTTGATTTTTGTGTTTGGATGTTTTTTTTTCAGACCGGATAAGTAATGCAAGTTTGAGTCGTTCGTGTATCTGCCGGTCAATACGAAAGAGTTTTTGCCGTAATGGTTTTTATCGTTTTCTTCGGATGTCCCATTGCTTAAATCGCAGGATTCTTTGCTTTTATCATTTAACGAAATCAAGCATTCCAAAAGATTTATAATATATCTGCCTGAACCGATATTGATTCCATGATTTAAAACTGTGGATACGTCCATTCCGATTTTCATAAACCGTAATTAAAACCCCATTCCTTGTTTATTATTTTAAATATAATGGTTAAAGTTTGTCTATAAATTCGTGCACACTTATCGGCTCATTTTCAAGCTTGCTGTGAAGCTTGTGTTTTAGCAGTTCTTTTTCAAATCTAAATTTGGTAAGATCTATATTATGAAGATAGTTTATGTATTCCATGTATTTGTTGCTTCCCGTAATGACGAATAATCTCCTGTAAGATCTTTCAAGATTTGCAATAATATATTCGGGTTCATTTCTTATGACGTTAAAGAAATTATATTCTCCCCAGCAATATTTCATGATTTCGGCATCTCTTTTGGTTTTTAGAAGCTTGATAATCTCTCTTTGTTTTAAGAGGTATCTTCTGGATTTTTTAAAATCCGAAAGAATTTTTGATGAAACCTTTCTCAAATTCCTGTCTTTTAAATTCCGTTTCATTATTCGGGTTTCTATTGGCAGAATTCTGGATATCGTATCGTCATCGGAGTTTTTATACATCATCTTAAGCAGGTTAAGCCTTTTATAATAGTATTTTGTTTCGAATGCAATTGATTCCTCTCTGAAGCTGAAGGAATATTTATGGTAAACGACGGCACCGGGGCATGATCTGAATTTATAGCCCAAAAGATTGGCTCTGTAACAAAAGTCGAAATCTTCATAAAAAAGAAAAAAAGATTCATCTATTTTACCGACGATGTTTTCTTTGAAAGCATCCGTTTTAATCAATGCAGAAGTAAATGAGACTCCGAATATTTCTTCGGGTACGTCATACTGGTGCAAATCGAGCTGCCCCAATCCTTGGTAACAATCATATAGCGAATTGTCAAGGTATATACCGACACTTTCTATGTAATCCTTCTGATAAAAAAATTTTATTTTTGGAGCAAACCCCAAAATATTCTCAGTATCGCAATTTGCCATAGCCATGAATTCTTCCATGGCATTTCTGTCGTA
>JAQUMQ010000221.1 GCA_028718045.1 Actinomycetota bacterium | reverse complement strand
TGTATTTTCACGGGCTTCATATAGAAAAAAATCTGGAAAAGGGAATATTGAGGGTAAAAAACAACCACTATGTTTCCGATATTGCAGGACTGGCATATATCGGATTGTTTTTTAAAAATACGAAATTTGGCAAAAAATGGCTTGAGTTTGCCATAAAGGAATTAAAAAAAGAAATACGCACACAGGTATATGAAGACGGGACAAATTTCGAAGCATCTTCTTTTTACCATAGGCTATCTTTGGAGCTGTTTTTTTATCCGATGTTTTTTACCGTAAAAAATTTTCCCGGATTTGACGGAAAAAATTTTATAAATATCGGTACGAAAGTGTTTGGCAATGGCTATATCGATAGAATTAAAAAAATGTTTGATGTGATACTGAACTTGGTCGATCTAAAAGGACATATCCCGCAAATCGGAGACAACGATAACGGAAAACTGCATTTATTCTCAAGCGATGAAATAAAAAATATGAAATATTTGTTGGCGATAAAAAATATCTTTTTTTGGAATCGATCATCTGATTATCATAAAGTCAAAGAATTTGAATCGAGCCAATCAGCTTTATGGTTATTCGGAAAATATGGAAAAAAGATTTGGGATAGTTTGAGCGAAATCAGCCTCAAAAGGTTAAAAAGTGCGTCTTTTAATGATTGCGGCTGGTATTTGATGAAAAATCATAATGTATCAGACGACATATTTTTCAGTTTACTCATTTTATGCGGACCTAACGGCCAGAAGAATAAAGGCGGGCATTCGCATAACGATAAATTAAGCATAGTGCTTAATGTAAATGACAGCGGAATTTTTACGGATCCGGGTACATACGTATATACTCCGGCAGATAAGCTAAGAAACGAATTCAGATCGTGCAAATCCCATAATACGATTTGTATCGATGGTTTTGAACAAAACAGATTCATAACCGGCAATCCCTTCGTCATGGCTGACGATGCAAAAGCAAAGCTAAACAAATCAATTGAAAACGATGATTATTATTTCTTTAGCGGCAAGCATTATGGTTATTTGAAACTTAAAGATTCCGTAATTCACGAAAGGCAGTTATTATTCGATAAAAACAAAAGTTCTTTAATTATAAAGGATATGCTCAAAGGCAACCAAGCACATCATGATTATGGCTGCAGTTTTATCCTTGCGCCTGATTTGAAATTCGATGTCGGTGCGAACGACACGGTGATTTTCCGCGTCCGGGAAGAATTGAATTTTTATTTCATGCCTGTTTCCGATCATAAAATAAGTTTTGAAGTTACCGATGCTTTTTATTCTTGCGGTTATGGCAAGAAAAGGAAAACATCTAAATTAACATATTCTTTTGAATCGGAAAAACCTTTTGAAATCTATTTTGTATTTGCGCAAGATGGTATAAAGTATGATTTGAAAAGTATAAGGAATCTTTTTAGAGAATTTGACAAGGATGAATAAGAAGATATTATTTGCAGCTTCAAATTACTGGAACTCCATTTATCAGGTTGGCAGTCATCATTATGCAAAACTCTTTGCTCAAAACGGCTGGGATGTGCTTTTTATTTCCGATCCCATTTCGCCTTTTCATTTTTTGATGAGAGACAAGACACAGCTTTATGAAAGATACGATATATATAAAGGAAAAGTAAAAAGCAAATATGAAAATATTAAGATATATGTCCCGATGGCTTTTGCCACGCCTAACGAAAAACCTGTTTTTAATGCCAATTTTATAGCAAGAAACTGGGTCAGGATGACTTTCCCAAATCTTGTCAGCCATATAAAAAAAGAAGGTTTTGGCAAGGTCGATATTTTATGGTTTGATTCAGTTTTGCAGGCGCCTCTTATAAATGAGATACATTATAAAAAATCAATTTTAAGAGTGGCGGACAAAATAGAAGGTTTTAAAAAAATAAGCAAAAGTCTCATAAACCAGGATAAATTTCTTAAAGAAAAAACCGATATCATCATTTATTCGGCAAAACTGCTGGAAGAATATTTAAAAAGCTATGACAGCAAAGTATATTATGTTCCAAATGGGGTAGATATGAGTCATTTTTTGAATTCAAGCAAAGATTTTCCGTTTGATTTAAAAAATATTCCAAAGCCCATAGCTATTTATATCGGGGCAATAGATGAATGGTTTGGGGTCGGCTTTCTTTATGAAGTGATTTCGATTTGCAAAGATATTTCTTTCGTGTTGATAGGAGAACCCAAACAAGATATTTCAAAATTAACTTGCCTGCCTAATTATTACCTGTTGGGAAGAAAAAAATATGATGTTATACCCGGTTATTTATATAATTCCGATGTAGGAATTATAACCTTCGATGTCACGCATCCCGTTGTCAAAACGGTAAATCCGATAAAGCTATATGAGTATATGGCTTGCGGATTGCCCGTAGTTGCAACTTCATGGGAAGAAATAAAATCGATAAAAAGTCCCGCGTTGCTTGCAAAAAACCCTGTGGAGTTTTCCGAAAAATTGCATGAAGCTTTAAAGAAAGGGAAAAGCAAGACATATGTTGATTTTGCAAAGAAAAATACCTGGGATAAAAGGTTTGAAGAAATAATGAGAATATATGATAATTAGAACATGCGTATAGCCATAGATGCAACAATATTAACCAGAGAAAATACTGGCACAGGTTTTTATATAATCAACCTGATTAATGGTCTAAAAAGGACCAATGACAAAAAAAATGAATATTACATATTTGTAAACAGGAATCTTGTCGGAGATATATTAGATATTTCGGGAGAAAATTTTCATGTTATTAATGTTGATTTCAAACCGAGATTTTTCAGAGTCATTTGGCAATTCTTTTTTTTCCCATTTACTTTAAAGAGATTCAAAATCGATATTCTTCATTCTCCGAATTATATAACACCGTTATTTAAATTCGGTTTTAAAATAATAGTAACCATCCATGATTTGACATTTTGCTTAATGCCAAATAAATATACGATAACTAAGAGATTGTTTTACAAATCTCTTGTGCCGTTGTTTATGAAAATTGCCGACAAGGTTATTTCTGTCTCGGAGAATACCAAAAAAGATATAATAAGCTTGTTTAATGTAAGCGAAGATAAAATTTATGTTACTTATGAAAGCTATCCCGAATATTATAACAACTCCAGCGATCCCGAAAAAATAAAAAATGTTTTGTCGAAGTACGGTATCGAAAAAAAATTCATTTTATTTGTCGGGATGCTTGAACCTAGAAAAAACATCATATCACTCTTGAAAGCTTTTTATTTAATCGATGACGAAATTGATATGGATTTGGTAATCGTAGGTAAAAAAGGCTGGTATTATAAAGATATAGAAGAATTTATCGAATTCGTAAAAACCGAAAAACTAAGAAATGAAATTAAATTTACCGGTTATGTCGCTGAACCTGACCTTAAATATATTTATCAAGGTGCTTTTGTTTTTGCTTATCCTTCGCTGTATGAAGGTTTCGGGCTTCCTCCTCTGCAGGCAATAGCGTGTGGAACTCCGGTAATAACTTCCAACATATCGTCTTTGCCTGAAGTCGTCGATGATGCAGCGGTAAAAATCAATCCTTTAAATATTCAAGATTTGGCTGACGCAATCAAGGAAATAAATTACAACGCTTTATTAAATAACGAAATGAAACAGGCAGGTATCAAACAGGCAGCTAAGTTCAGCCTGGAAAATTTTGCT
>JAQUMQ010000220.1 GCA_028718045.1 Actinomycetota bacterium | reverse complement strand
AACTGAATAAATCAGTTCTGAAATTAATGCTAAAGATCTTACGGTTTTGGGACCGACTCCAGGCATGGAAATTAGTTTTTCGAAATTTTCAGGTTTTTTTTCGTATGTTGACTCAAATATCTTCGAAAGTCTTTTTACTTCGATATCGCTTATTTTTATATCATGCCTTTTTGGATAGGTGCTGTGATTTTTGGTATATGAATTTATTTTTAAGAGGTCCTCGATGGTTTTTTCAGGTTTTTCCGAAGAAATTTCGGTTATTGTTTTTCGAGCTTTTGTGCTGTCGGTTGATGTGAGGTCCAAAACTTCGGACGTGCTGTTACAGGATATTGCATTATGAGGTTCGCATACAAAATTATAAACTTTATCGCTAAGCCATTGATATCTGCGCGCATATTTTGTTTCCTCATTCATTCCTTGCTGAACGACTGCCCATTTTTTGCCGTTTTTTGTAAAAAAAAATGAGTGATGGTAGAGCTGATAGCCATCTTGAAGAACGCTGCTGTCAACTTTTGCTACAATCTTGCTGGCGTAAACAAGGTTTGAAAAGTCGCTGCCTTCTTTGTCTGAAGCAGCTTCTATTTCGGCAGGTGTTTTTCTTGATGTCCCACCTTTTCCGCCCGCAATATAAAATCCCAGATCGTTTTCCAATCCTCTTGCCGCTTCCTTCAAGGCACCGCAAACGGTCGTGGTAACACCGCTTGAGTGCCAGTCGAATCCAAGAACACAACCAAGTGCCTGAAACCAAAAAGGATCGGATATTTTATTTAGAAATTCTTCAGGTCCGAATTCAGATGAGATAAAAAGCATTATTTCTCTTGACAATCTTTCCATTTTTTCAAAAAGCCAATAAGGAGCTTTGCCGCCATGAAGAGGCAAATTTGTAATTCCTGTTTTCATAACATATTTATCCTTATTTCGTATATTGACGATATCCCGTTACATTTTTTTGAAAAATTCAAAAACCTCCGAATCATTTAAAATCCGACTTAAAAAACAGTACAAGCAAAATAACGAAAGCAAAATGATACGAGAAAAATAAAATTATGGAATAAATTTTAAAATTAATGTAACATAACTTGTTGCATTACTCCCGTATATACGGTATTTGTCGAATTTATTAAGTCTTAATTTAATTTAAAAATACATGTTTGAATTTTAATTATATTATTTAAGCTTGGTTGTTACGGGCAATAGCATAACTTCCAAGCAAAACATTTATATAAATTTTAAGAAATATTTTAATTTAATTATGCTAATAAGAAAATATTAAATGATAAATTTAAAACTTTCTTCGATCCTTACAACCATTGCTGAGATTTTAAAGTTTAAACCGGAAGAAAAGAAAAAAGTAATTGATCTTAGCAAGTCGGCAAGAACCATAAGGGATTATGAAAACGACATATTTGATGCATATAGCGACGGAACCTTGGATTATATACAGGGGTTGGGTCCTTTTTCCCTTGAACTCGTAAAAGAATACTTCGAAAAAAGCTCGATAAAATTATTCGATCAGATAAAAGAAAAATATCCCGAAGATCTTTTGAGAATCGTAAGGCTTAGCGGCATTGGTACGAAAGTTGTTTTTGATATATACGAAAAATTCAATATCAAATCTTTTAAGGATTTGAAAGATTTGATTAACATGGATTGCGATAAAGAGAAATTGACGGGAAATTTCGAAAACGAAAATTTGTATTTGGAAAGAATTAAACATTCCGTCAATTATTATGAAAGCCAAAACGGAGTATATCCAAGATGGCTTGTGTTAAAATATGCCGGTAAAATCATTGAAAAGCTTTCAGGTATAAGCGGGATATCCAGCCTTAAGATAACAGGATCTTTGCGCAGAAGAAAATCAGAAGTGGGCGATATCGACATACTTGTTTTACCTGAATTCAACAACTATGGCATAAATCTGGAAAAGTCAAAGGATTTGATAAATGAGATCAGAAGATCATATTTTGTTAAGAATTTAATATCTAAAGACATAAGAAATGAAAATATCAGTGCAAAGTTTTCAACAATATTCGATATCGATCTTGAAGTAATAATAACTTCAAAAATATCCTGGCCTGCCGATTTGCTGACAACAACGGGAAGCAAAAGCCATCTGGCAAAATTAAAAGAAATCGCAAAACACAAAGGCTGTTTCGACGGACATTTGCTTGATTTTTCGCAAATAAAATTCAAAAATCTAAAGAAATACAAGGGCAAGGAATCTTTGTTTGAAGATGACGACTTTATTTGCCCGGAAGAAAAACAAATTTATGAATTTCTTGAGCTAAGATATATTGTTCCTGAGCTCAGGGAAGGGCTTGATGAAGTTGAGCTTGCAAGAAAAAACTATCTTCCAAACCTCATAAAATTAAAAGATATAAAAGGCGACCTGCACGTACATTCAAATTTCAGCGACGGGATAATAAAGATAAAGGAAATCATAAAAAAAATAAAAAAGTATGATTATGAATATCTTTCTTTTTCTGATCATTCGAGCAGCAATCAGTATGGAAATGGTTTGACAAAAAATAGGCTTGTCGAAAAAATCAGATATATCGAAAATCTAAACTTAAAATATGATAAGTTTAGATTTTTGATGGGTTCGGAAGTCGAAATCGATGAAGAAGGAAATCTTGATTACGATGATGGTATCATAAATAATTTAGATATCGCATTAGGATCAATGCACAAAGGTTTCAAATTAGATTCAAAGCATAATAATATCCGTTTCGAAAAAGCAATGAAGAACAAATATATAGATATAATCGGTCATCCGACAGGGGTTGTTTTCAAAAGCAGAGCGCCTTATTTTTTAAACATGGATTATCTGATCGAATGCGCTTATAAATATGGCAAAGCTTTAGAGATAAATTCCTATTATTTAAGACTCGACCTTAACGAGGAAAATGCACGCAAAGCAAAAAATGCAGGTGTTTTGATTTCGATAAATACGGATTCGCATCGTCTCAACAACCTTGACATGCTGCGTTACGGGGTCGATATCGCAAGAAGAGCAGGGATAGAAAAAGAAAGCGTAATAAACACCCTGCCTTTGGAAAAATTAAAAAAATGGAAAAATTCAAGATAATATTGGCTTGGATAATTAATATTGGCTTGGATAATATTAGTTTATTTTATTCAAAAGATTCAATGTGAGATTTAAGACTTGTCTTTTTTGTACCCAAATACTTTATCGTCTCTGAAATCAGGAATAAACAAATCTTTTTCAGCTTTCATGTCGTCATAATCTTGAAAAGCACCATTGTCAAAGCCAAGTTTTTGTGCGTATCTTATTATTTCGGCATATTCATGATAATTTATTCTTCTGTTCATTTCGGGAAACCTGTTTGACTTATAAAGTGGGTGATATTGAGCCATTATGCTTAAATAAATATCAGTGGAAAGTTCGTATTTTATAAAATCCAAGGATTTCTTAACTCCGCCTATGTCGTTTGGCAATATCAATAACCTTACCATCAATCCGCTTACCGCAATCCCGTCTTTGTTTGTTTTTAAGCCGCCCACCTGGCTGTACATTTCGATCAAAGATTTTCTGCTGTTTTCGACATAATTTTTTATGCCGGAGTATTTGTATGCATGATCATCGTTATTGTATCTAAGATCCGGCATGTAGATTTCTATAAAGCCGTTCAGCATTTTTATGATTTTTGCATCTTCGTATCCTCCTGAGTTGAAGACTAC
>JAQUMQ010000219.1 GCA_028718045.1 Actinomycetota bacterium | reverse complement strand
ACGGAAATCTGATTCTTCGGATTGAAGATACGGATTTAAAGCGCTCGACAAAAGAATTCGAAGAATCCATAATCGGCGATTTAAAATGGCTTGGTCTTGACTGGGATGAATTTTACAAGCAAAGCGATAGGCTAAGCCTTTACGATTCGGAAGCAAGACGCCTTTTAAAAGAAGGAAAAGCTTATATGTGTTTTTGTGATTGCCGGAGACTTGAGTCCATAAAGAAAAAATTGATTTCTGAAGGAAAACCTTCGGGATATGACAACAAATGCAGGTATTTGACGGAAGAAGAAGTTCAAAAGAACTTAAGAAATAAAATGGATTATACAATAAGGTATAAAGTTAATCCAAAAGAAATAAAGTTTAATGATCTGATCCGCGGAGAAATAAAATTTTCTTCGGAGGTAATAAGCGATTTCGTAATGATAAAATCAGATGGCACACCATCTTATAACTTTGCTGTGGTTGTTGACGATAAGGATATGGGAATAACCCATATCCTTAGAGGGGAAGATCATATTACAAATACCGCAAGGCAGATAATGCTGTTTGAAAGTCTTGGGTATGAAATTCCAAAGTTTGCTCATCTTTCGATGATACTCGGAAAAGATGGGACAAAGTTAAGTAAAAGACATGGAGCAACAACTATAACCCAATATAAAAATGAAGGTTATCTTAAGGAAGCAATGGCAAATTATCTTTCGTTGCTTTCATGGGCACCAAAGGATGGCGTAGAAATATTTAATATAAACAGCATTTTGAAAAAATTCAGTATTTGCGATATCTCAAAAAATCCGGCAATATTTGACATCGACAAACTTAAATGGCTTAACGGCAATTACATTAGAAAAATGCCTGAGGAAGAACTGTTTAAGTTGGTTATGCCATTTCTTGAAAAAAAAGGAATGGTTAAATCGGAAGACTTAAAAAACAAGAACTTTAAGGATAAAATCATAAAGTGTGTAAACGCATTCAAGGATAAGCTAAAAACCTTATCGGAATTTCCCGACTATGTTGCAGAATTTTTTTCAAACAAGATAACTTCCTATGAAAAAGAAGCAATAGAGATATTAAAACTTGATTCCAGCAGAATGGTAATAGACTTATTCGATAAAAAGATTAAAGAAATAAATTTAACAAACGGATTTGAATTTACCGGTGCATCAGAAATATTGAACGAAGAAAAATCCAAAAGTATAATAAATGAAATCGGCAGCGAGCTTGCAAGTAAAGATATAAAAGGGAAATACTTGTATATGCCAATAAGATCCAGCCTGACAGGCAAAGTACATGGACCGGAACTGCCAAAGGTTATTTCGATTCTTGGACCGCAAGAATGTCTAAACAGAATAAGCCAAACATTGATTTTCTTAAAAAATTAATCTGTTTTTATTTAAAAAATTATTATTTTTCTGAATGAAATTAGCAATAATTTTAGTATAATCATAGAAAACCATATCCTTTATGGAAATTGTTTTTAATCGATCTTGATTTTAATATGTTTTTATTTTAAAAGAAAAAATGGGATTAATTGCGGAACTAAAAGAACTGGTAAAAGCAGCGAAGGAAAAGGATCCGGCTGCCGTAAGTGCGTTTGAGATTATCTTAACTTATTCGGGTGTTCATGCCATTATTAATCATAGAATTTCGCACTGGCTATTCAATCATAAAATTCCTTTTTTTCCGAGGTTTATTTCTCAATGTGTCAAATTCATCACAGGAATAGAAATACACCCCGGAGCACAAATAGGCAAAAGATTATTTATTGACCATGGCATGGGTGTCGTAATCGGAGAGACAACCATAATAGGAGATGATTGCCTTTTATATCAAGGTGTGACTTTAGGAGGAACCGGAAAAGAAAGAGGTAAAAGACATCCCACACTCGGAAATAACGTAGTCGTATCTGCAGGAGCAAAAGTGCTTGGGTCGATTGCCATTGGTAATAATGTAATTATTGGAGCAGGCGCAGTGGTTATCGATCCCGTACCCGATAACTGTACGGTAGTCGGTGTGCCCGGAAGGATCGTAAGGATTAAAGGAGAGAAAGTATTATCTGACGAATTCCATCGAATGAACCTGCCTGACCCTGTAAATGATCTGCTTACCGATTTAAAATCAAGAATTGACATACTTGAAGATGAAGTAAGGAATATGAAAACCGATAAGGAATGCTAAAATCGATAACAAAATCTTAAAATGTCCGGATCTTTTATGATTTCTACGATTTTTCAAGGTAAAATTCTTAATGATGGTTTTATAAAAATATGAGGAGAAGAGTTAAGAAGCGTAGCCTTGTTTTAATGATTTTAAAAAATATTTAATAAAAACAATGTAATTTATTATCCATAATTTTATATATAGAAAGGAAGATATATTTTGTCCTTAAAATTATACAATACGCTTACCCGAAAAAAGGAAGTATTTATTCCGTCGGAAGAAAATAAAGTTAAAATGTATGTTTGCGGTCCGACAGTTTACAATTTTATTTCCATAGGAAACGCAAGACCTATCGTTGTTTTTAATATGGTAAAAAATTATCTTAAGTTCATCGGATATGAGGTTGTTTTCGTTCAAAATATCACCGATATAGAAGACAAGATAATCGATAAGGCAAACACGGAAGGTGTCGACTATAAAGTTATTACTGAAAGATATATAAAAGCTTTTATGCAAGATATGGATACTCTGGAAATAAACAGTTTCGATTATATACCTCTGGCAACCAACATGATGAATGAAATAATAGATATAATCAAAAGAATAATAAATAACGGGTATGGATATGCAATTGGCGGAAATGTTTATTTTGATGTTTCGAAATATAAAGATTACGGAAAACTATCGGGGCAAAAAATTAACGAAATGAAAAATACCGACAGTACAGATTTCGAAAAACGCAACAGTGTTGATTTTGCTTTATGGAAAGAGGCAAAGCCAGGAGAGCCTAGCTGGAACAGCCCATGGGGCAAGGGCAGACCAGGATGGCATATCGAATGTTCCGCAATGTCCGATAAATATTTAGGATTTGGATTTGATATTCATGGCGGAGGACTTGATTTAATTTTTCCGCATCATGAAAATGAGATAGCTCAAAGCGAAGCAGCTTTTTCTGAAAAGAAAAATTTTGTAAAGTATTGGATGCATAACGGAATGATAGAAGTTAAGGCAAAAAAAATGTCCAAATCTGACGGGCTTCAGGATGACTGGATATTAAAAAATCTTTTAAAAAAATATTCTCCAAATGTAATAAAATTTTATATTCTTTCAACCCATTACAGAAGTCCTCTTGAATTTTCCGACGAGAAACTTGAAGAGTCAAAGAAAGCTTTGGAAAAAATAACAAACACCATGCGGAACCTGAAATTCATTATCGACAGCAAAGAAGAAAAACAGGAAGTTAAATCTGTTCAAAGCAGAAAAATAGTTTCCGACAGGAAAATAATCAGTTCTTTTTTAGGGTCCATAAAAACAGATTTTATAAAAGTTATGGATGATGATTTTAACAGCGCAGGAGCTATAGGAGTTTTATTCGAATCGATTAAAGGTATTAACGGTATAATCCAAGCTTCGGATTTTATTTTCGACAAAGAATTAATTAATGATTTGCAAGCTTTTTACGATGAGATAACGAGCTTATATAAGATTTTTGGAATAAATCTTTTAAATGAAATAGAATCGAATACTTCCGGCATAAAAACAAAAAAAGATGCTCTTAGCGCAG
>JAQUMQ010000218.1 GCA_028718045.1 Actinomycetota bacterium | reverse complement strand
AACATAAAAAAATTTATGATGCAATAAGCATGAGAAATGCGGATAAGGCAAGACTTGCCATGCATAATCATCTTGATACGATGGAACTTAGATTGCAAAAAATGGAAAAGTCAGGAAAAGGTTAAAAGCGTAATGAAAAGCCAAAAAGAGGTATACGATTTAACTGAAAAAACAATCAATGTTGCATTGAAAAGATCGTTAGAACTACACATCAATGATTTTGTGATAGCTTCCTGTACCGGAAAAACAGTTGAGATTTTTTTAAAAAGTATCGAGAACTTTGGAAAACAAGGCAATGGAAAGTGCTTGATGGGTGAGCCTCCGGTTAAAAATTACGGATTGAATATTGTTTGCGTAACGCATCAAGTAGGATTTAATAATCCCAATCAAGACGAGATGCAGGAATCTGTAAGAGAAAAGTTATTTAATAACGGAGTAAAAATACTTACAACTACTCATTTGCTTGGCGGCATAGATAGAGCTTTAAGATTTCAGTTTAAAGGGATTTATCCTGCTGAGATCGTTTCATCGTCATTGAGAATGCTTGGCCAGGGTTTGAAGGTATGCCTTGAAATATCTGTTATGGCAACAGACGCCGGGCTTATGAAATCGGGCAGCAATTTGATTGCAATAGGCGGAACAAGTTTCGGGGCAGACACTTCTGCAGTTATATGCCCCACACACTCTCAAACCATCTTTGAAACAAAAATCAGAGAAATAGTATGCAAACCGTTTGAATTTTAATTTATTTTCATTGATTAAAGCATTAAAAATCCATAACCTATTATGACAGCTGCCTTATTATATTCAATAATTATGCTTATATGAATTATATTGCCGCCTCTACTTGCTTATATTATTAAAGGATTTTCAATTTCCTACTCTTTTAATTTTCTTGTTTATTTCTTAATATTTTAAAAACATATTCAATATGTTGTTTTTTAAAAATTGAAAAAATATTTATCCAGGAAAACGTATTTGTTCGTTAATAAGACCAAAGACCTTATTGTTCTATTTATATAAATTTAAAGTTAACGTATTTACATTATTGAAAAATAGTTTATAATAATGTAAATTAAATATATGAATAATTTACAATTATGAAAATTTTCCATAATAATTATTATTTATATTATGTTATCCGAACATAGAATATAAAATCCAAAGAAAGAAAGTCTTTTAATGTTTTTTAATTTTTTTAAGTCAATTAAAGTAGGAAACTTGGATTTTAAAAATAAGATAGCATTAAAGCTTTGTATTAAAATAATGATATCGAAGTTAAAAGGCTTATTATTCAGTTATTCAAAAATAAAACTCATAACTATTATCAATTTTTTTTAAAAGGAGAAAAAAGTCATGTCATTACTTACAAAAGAACAGTATGAAAAAATAGCATCCTCCGTTAAATTCAGTACCAAAGCCTTAATTAACGGTAAGCTTGTTGATTCTATTTCACGCAAAACTTACATCACTGCAAACCCGGCAACAGGTCAGAATATTACGAAAATTGCAGCTTGCGATGTTAATGATGTAAATATTGCGGTCGAAGCAGCACGTAAATCATTTGAAGACGGTCGCTGGTCAAAAATGGCACCTAGCAAGCGTAAGGAAATTTTACTTAACTTTGCAGAGATTATTCGTAAAAATCATGATGAATTGGCTGTATTAGAGGTACTTGATAGCGGTCGTCCTATTGCAGATATTGCAACAATGGATGTGGAGGAAACAGCTGCAAGTATTGCATGGCATGCAGAAGCAGCTGATAAACTTGAAGATTCCATTACATCAACCGGACCAGATAATCTTAGCTTAGTTGTACGGGAACCAGTGGGTGTTGTTGGAGCTATTTTACCTTGGAATTTTCCTTTGCTTATGGCAGCTTGGAAATTGGGTCCTATTTTGGCAAGCGGCAACAGTACAATTGTTAAACCTGCTAAATTAACTTCTCTTACCATGCTTAAGCTGGCGGAATTATCTCTCGAGGCCGGTATCCCAGAGGGCGTGTTAAATGTAGTTACTGGTTCCGGAGCTATAATTGGTGAAGCCATAGGAATGCATCAGGATATCGATGTGTTAACTTTTACTGGTTCTACGGAAGTAGGTCGCAAGTTGTTGGAATATTCTGGTCAATCTAATCTTAAACGTGTATTGATGGAACTTGGAGGTAAAAATCCTTGCGTAGTTATGCCAGATGTTGCTGATATGGATTATGCTGCAGAACAGGTAGTTGCCGCGGTGTTTTGGAATATGGGTGAAAACTGTACTTCTAATTCCAGGTTGATTATCCATAAAGACATAAAGGATAAATTTCTTGCTAAAGTAATTGAAAAATCTAAGGAATGGAATGTCGGAAATCCGCTTGATCCACAGTTTAAGCTAGGATCTATGATTGAAAAAAGCCATATGGAAACAGTACTTGGCTATATTAAAAAAGGTGAAGCTGAAGGAGCAAAGCTAGTTTATGGCGGTCATCAAACTTTAACAGAAACCGGAGGGTATTATATCGAGCCGACTATATTTGATGATGTTACTCCGGATATGGTGATTGCCCGTGAAGAAATATTCGGGCCTGTTCTTGCTGTTCTTACTTGCGAAGACGAAGCCGATGCAATTTCTATGGCAAATGATACGGTGTATGGACTACATGCATCAATATTTTCCGACAACACCAATCAAGTATATCGCCTGTCTCGCGGAATCCGTGCCGGAACCGTTTCTGTAAACTGTTTCTCTGAGGGTGATATCACCACTCCCTTTGGTGGATTTAAGCAATCCGGTTTCTTTAGCCGGGATAAATCCTTGTGGGCTAATCGACAATATACCGAACTTAAAACAATTTGGATGGCTATTCGTTAATTAATTGAAAAAAACCTTAAGAAGAGAAATTCAAGATCTAAAACATTATAAGTTAAGAAGAGCTCCTTTAGCACTATATTTTAGGGAGCTCTTCTTAAGATAAGCGATAAAATGATTGGAAACAAACAATGATTTTAAAATTGTAAAGTACCGATTGCTGTTTTAACCTTTACTATGTTTTTTTAAAAAATTTATTTGTCCAGCTTGTTTATATATAAATTTAAAGTTAGTATATTTACATTTATGAAAATTAGTTTATAATATTGTAAATTATATGTATGAAATATTTACAATTATGAAAATCTTCCATAATTAATTATTATTTATATTATGTTATCCAAACATAGAATATGAAACCTAAAGAAGGAAAGTCTTTTAATGTTTTTTAATCTTTTTAAGCCAATTAAAATAGGAAACTTGGATTTAAAAAATAGGATAGCGTTAAGCCCAATGGGTATTGGTTCATATAATGAAGATGAAACTATTGCAGAAGATTATATCGACTTTATAAAAGCAAGATCTATTGACGTAGGTCTTATAATAACTACCGGCACAAGAGTGACAGAAAAATATGGTAAGTTTAAAGTTAATGGATGTTTTGATAAAAAATTCATACCTTCTCTATCAAGATTGACAAAAGCTGCCAAAAAAAATAGTTCGAAAATTTTTTTACAGTTACTTGCTTTTGGCCCGTCTGATCTTTTTGAGCCATTTGTTCCGTCTTTAAATATCCCTGAATATGAGAAGATAGAAGAAATGGAAATTAAACCAAAAGAATTAACAATAGAACAAATAGAAGAATTGATCGATGAATTCGTAAATGCAGCAAAAATTGCAAAGGAATCTGGTTTTGATGGGGTTGAGCTTTTC
>JAQUMQ010000217.1 GCA_028718045.1 Actinomycetota bacterium | reverse complement strand
CTTCAAGGACATTACTTCATCGACAAAGCATCAACTCTCAGAACCATTTGTTTGGTCCCCAGCAACTTATATTGACTTATGTTTATGTGCTATATCAGGCAATGTTTTTTTGAGAAATAACTATAAATAATGAAATTAAAAAGCACAAAGTCACTATTATGAACATAATCAACATTCCATATCGGACAATTAAATTAAAGGATCCTTGCGGATATATTAACTGCAAACTAAGTCGGGTCAGCCATAAAACACTTGTTACTAAAAGCATGATAATTATTGAAAAACGATTTGCATGATTTCCATTGATAAAAATTATGTTTGCGGCTCCGAATAGTACCAAACATAAAGAAAAAAACACATTTATATTTCGAACAGCAATAATTAGTTCAGTTGCGTTGGGATTAATGTATGAATACCAATTCCATATTCTTGGGACAAAAAAATGCCATAATCCAAAACAGATTGTTATAATACTGCCTACTGTTGTCAGAATTCTGCTCAGCATAAACATTATTTATCATCCAAAAATGTTTTTTATCAAAGATATTATCTTTGATATTATCATAAAGGGTTTGTATTTTAAAATAACAATTTAAAAAAAATGTATAATATTTTAACATTATTACATGTTTTTTAAACTTCATAATTTCCTTTAAAAAATAGTTCCAAACTTCACCACTTGTAGCAGTCACTGGTTCTTCATCTTCTTATATTAAAAATTTATAATATCTTTAAAAACCAATAAACATGTTATTTGCGGATTATTACTATCTATCCATATTTATCCATTTTACTCAACTTCTGAAAAATCCTTATCCAAAGCAAGACGACACAGATTGTTCCGATGCCTCCTACCAGTGCTGCCGGTACAGTTCCAAAGATAGAAGCTGCTAAATCGGACTCAAATTCACCGAGCTGATTGGAAGCACCAATTGCCGGAGCAGCACGTAATATGCCAAGACCTACAAACCCTACCATTAAAATTGTAGAAGCATAAACAGACAGTAAGGCAGTAGCACTACCAAATAAAACAGCAAAAAGGTCCAGAGAGATAGAACCTAATATAACAGGATTACTTTTTATAAATATCACACCTGCAAGCAACGACCTAATCGTAATCGGTTCATGGTCTACCTCGCGTCTTGCAACCTTGATAAATAAGGCTAAAATACAACCCATGGCAACGGAAACAGCTGCCGCAAAGAAATTCCGGATTTTTTAATAATATTTTTTCTACTTCTTCTCCATAGATATATCTTTTAGGTATAGCAGATACTTCTTCATTCTTTTTCTTGCAATTTCTAAATCATTATTACCTGTTTTGTTCTTTTTCTATAAAATCGTATGTAGTAATACAAAACATTTCCCAGAATATAAAAAAATCTATAGTAATTAGCACCAATTTTCATTCCTTAATTACCATATCTTCTTATATCTTTCACCCTTAATTTTGCCATTTTTGAATTAATTTTAATTAAACAAACCAGGTCGAAATTACTTCAACAATATTTTCATGCAAATTTTCTTTGCTATATAATCGGGTTCTAGCACCAGATTATGCATATAGCCTCTTTTATATCCACTTTGAAGCTCATCATAGAAACCGGGGCACTCAAGTATTATAGATAAAACATTATTCTTATTCAAATTCAGAAACGGTTCTGGTATATAAAATTTCTTCTGGGGTCCTAGGGAATCATATCTTCCTATAGCATTACCATTTATATATATAGTCAGTTTTTGATCAGCCTCTTTTACCTTAATTGCAAGCGGCGCGCTAAAAACCTCTTTTTTATAATTGTATTCAAACTTTCTTCTGAACCATATAATATGACCTAACTGGCGTCCCACCACAAATTTTTTAACATTAGGAATGGAATTCCATGAATCATCATTATATTCCAGAGTATGATAACCTTTGTTTATTCCGGATAATCCTTTTTTAACATAAAAAGATGTAAGAGAAATATTTAGTTTTTCATTGTCAGCATATTTGCCATATATTTTTATCGGCTTTATTATTCCACTGAATTTTACAATATCCCCTTCATGTGGATGTGATTTATTGTGAAACTCATTAGCATAAAGAATTGTTACCGTATTCTTTCCGGATCTTACCACATTCGCTATATTTATATGTTTAAGCTTTTTATTGTAACTTTTAAAAATTAAAATCTCATTAACATAAATAAAAATCCTGTCAGTATTATTATGGTCATAGTCCATTAGCAATACGCCGGGTATGCTCTTAAGATTGAATTGTGTCTTGTACCAGTAATAACCATGCTCAATAAAACCTGCTTCTTCAAGTGATATGGGATTATCTAGCCTTAACCAGTTAGAAAAATCATAACTGTCATTAACCTCATCTGAATCTGCTATATACTTCCAATCCGATGACCATTGCACACATGGCTTATTGACAAAAGGCTTTAAACTAAAATTCGTGGTATACATATTTATTTTTTCATCAAACATAAACTTGATTTTATTTTTATCCAGACAAATGGCATTTATTTTTTTATTCTCTGCCATACTAAAAATTTTTATCATATTATTATCTTTTTCCCTAATTTGGACCTTTAATCTTATTTCATCTTGCTTTTCATTAATTTCCTGAATGTAATACATATTATAAAATAAGAGCCCTGCACATAGTTCCTCAACTCTTCCCACCATTTCTTGCCCAATTATTAGTAAATATACATTTTCAATCTTCAAAACATTCAAACCAGAATGATTATACCTTAATAGACTATTACTTTCTTTCTTGCTTATCCTGACATTACCGCTTAAAATATTAATCATTCTTGGATTTTTATTTATGCATATTTCACCATTTGTTTTACTTTTACCATACATGACAAATACCGTTTTTTCCCCGTATTTCTTGGAAAGCAATATTTCAGATGTGGAATAGTTAATGATTATTCCCGTATCGGATATTTTAAATGCAATAGGTAAAAGTTTTGTTTCCTTGGTTCTTACAGTAGTCTTAAATATATATTCTTTTCCTAGAAGATCTTTGGAAATACTCAAAGTAATTATTTTATCATCATTTTCAAGATTTCTTAAAAATAAAAATCTACCTTTTCGATTTCCCTCTTCGTAGACAGCGAAATTTTCGCTGTCTTTCTCTAGAGTTGTATCGAGGACTGCTCCGCTTTTACCCAACAATGCAATATCTTCACCGCCAGATATGATCTTTACATATGATTTTTTATCACTCTTCAATACTATATCTGCAAATTCCTTTGCAAACCTAATAAAGCCTTTAATCCAGTAAAACTTGTTTTTATCGATTTTTCCACCTTCTCTTATCGGAGAAGAACCAAAATCATAACTAGTAATATTGCCTAATCCTCCAAGAAAATAAATATCTCCCCTTGCTCCCATAAACGGAAATGTAGTTCCGCCAACCATCATATAGTAGTTAATTACTGATGCTCCTTGAATAAACGCACTTTTTGATACACCTTCTATTACTTCGATTTTTGGCTTATATATAGGAGCACCCACCTGTGCAAACCAACCTGCCTGTAACTCAAGAATCATAATCGGACAATCTGGTTGTTCTTTTTTTGAGTTAATTATTTTGTCGTCAAAAAGGTTAAATTCCCACATCCATAATCCCGGAATATTTGGATAATATGTTCGTGTATCAATTATATCCTTGCCTCTCAAGAACACAGCTTCATTGGCAAATTTGGGTACATTTATTTTGCATTCCTCCAT
>JAQUMQ010000216.1 GCA_028718045.1 Actinomycetota bacterium | reverse complement strand
TGCGGTTTTTGGAGCCCATGATTACTACAATAAAAAACCGACGGAATTTATTAAAAATATGTTCAAAAAAAGAGAATCTTATTCAAGGAAAAACGACGTTGCAGGATTAAGGAGAAAGCTTGAATCTATAGGCATACAAGTCCTTCAAAACGAAAGCGTAATTCTTAATGATATCGCTGGTTATCATGAAATAGATATTATTGGGGTCGATGATCCGATAATAAACAAGATGGATTTGAAAAAATCTTTGTTGGAAGTATTCAAAAATGATAAGCAAATAAAAATGGTCAATATTTCATATGATAAGAATGATTATGATAAATCACAAATAAAAAAAACAAGCGAATATAAAGAAACGTTTAGTTTGTCTGATAAAAAATACCATATATTAAATGATGAAAAAAAGCTAAGAATTGCATTGATTCATACTCCGGATAGTTACGGTATCGTAAATTTGGCATTAAATGCAGCGGATGTTATTTTTGCAGGACATACGCACGGAGGTCAAGTCAGACTTCCAAAAATAGGAGCTTTGATTTCGGGTTGCAGCATTAAAACCAAATATGCCGCAGGTCTTTTTTATTTCAAAAATTTTATCCTTCAGGTCTCGAAAGGACTGGGAGAAGGAAGATTTTCAAGATTTCGTATTAATTGTGATCCCGAAGCTATTATCACAGAAATACAATGCCAAAAAGATTTATGATAAGCCGTAATATCGATTTATCATGATTTCGTCTTTTCTAAGAATTTGCATGGCAAAGTTTTGCGTATATCGGCAAGCGGGTATTTATTTTCTTTCTTTTTTTTGATTAAGCTTTTTTATTGAAGGTCTTGTTTTATTAATTTTGATTTTGGTAGTATTTTTTTATTTTTTTTTATAAAATCTTTACATGTTTTTTAAGGATATTTTTGTAACAAAAATTTCAAATTAAAATAAACTTAATCAAGCGATAAAAATGGAAAATACAAACAGATTGCGTAAAGTTACTTTTATGAAGGTTTTATTTTTTACAGCGATAGCTATAACCATAAGTTTTTCTTTGATGTTGTCAACCGGATGCTCCGGCAAGAGCAACGCCGTTACGAATGACACACCCTCGGCGGATGTTCAATCGGCTCAATCAACCACGCAAAAGACACAAAGCTCGTCAAGCTCCGGGAATTCCTCCGCGACCATAATTCAAGACACAACAACTTCAGAACAGATACCGCAGAATATAAAAAAACTTATCGAAGAAGCCGATAAATATTACATAAACGGCGAATATTCCGAAGCGGTAAGCGCTTATAGAAAAATAAAGCCTGCTGTTGAAGCAAGCAGCGATATCAGCGAAAGTTTAAAGGAATACATACTCGAAAGTTATTCGAAAAATTTCGAAGATTCAAAAAATATTACCGAAATAGCCAGAATGCATTATGGCAATGCGATGCAGCTTGAATATGAAAAACGAATCGATGAGGCAATTAAGGAACTTGAAGAAGCACTTAAGATTTATCCCAAATATCAGGACGCCATAGATAAGCTTGCAAGCATTAAATCGCTTCATAAATTAAAATAACGTTTGGATTATCCTGCTATCTTTTCTGCCGGAATATTAAATTGCAAGCCTTGATTTTTGTCTGCGTTATTACGAACGAGCTTTTGAATGGCTCAGCTCGATATCTAAAATTAATTTGTCCGTGTTCATTTTGTTTGATTATGCTTTTTAAGCAGTTGCATTAATCCAATTGATATAGCTGCTTATTTGCCGTAATCTATTAAATATCAAGGTTTTTAAATGATTTTAAACTAAGGTTGTTTTGTGGATAAGAATAAAAAAAATTTTGATTACTGGGATAAATATTACGGTTCGGGCAAGAATAGAAAAAAATCTTATTCTGATGGCAAGAAAGATCATGACGGCAAATACTTAAAAAGCGGTTATAAAAACAAAAAATATGGCAATGACAAATATGAACCTGAAGGTAAAATCATAGGTTCCGAATATAAAGTAAAACCCACCGTAAGAAAAAAGAAACGTTCTCCCGTATTGCGACTGACTATCCTTATAATAGTCGTGTTTTTGGCAGGATTTTTTACTTTTTATGCTATCGACAATCATTTGTTCAGCAAAGAAAAAATATCCGAAGGCAAAGAAACAGCTTTGGAAACAAGCAGCTATTCAGCAAATGAATCTGCGGATACAAATAAAGAAGGCGACGGTTTATATGCAAGTGATGGCGAAGCAGCCGGCACGTCTTCGGATTCAGCATTGCAAAACCAAAATTTTTCGGCAAATGATTCTGATCAAACTCAAAACTCAGCAGGTAATTCCGCCAAATCGGTGATGCAAACTATTGTGGATTTTTTTAAAAATCTTATAGGAAAACAATCCGAAGCCGAAAGTTATCCCAAGAAACTCAATATCAATTTTTATTTTGTGATGATCGGGGATGAGAAAAAGTTTGGTTTCGAACAAAGAACGATAGTAGCCGGCAGCTCCCAAAATGCCGCTATCAATGCAATGAACGAGCTTTTAAAAGGACCGTATAAAAGCTTTAACTTCGCCGTCATACCTGCAGGCACAAAATTACTTGGAGTCGAGGTTTTGAATAAAATAGCAAAGTTAAATTTATCTCAGGAATTTCTTTCGGAAAGTCTTGACAGCAACATTCTTGATGAATACATAATTTATACGATCGTTGATACGCTTACGGAAATTCCTGAAATTTCAGCAGTTTCGTTCTTAATAGACGGAAAAGAAATAAAGGAATATGGAAGTGTCGACCTTAATCTCCCTCTGATAAGAAATGAAAAATATCTGAATTCCACACCTTAAAAGCTTGATTGCCCATAAAATTCAATAAGTCTCAAGACCTCTGCAAATGCAACTCATGACAGCAAAAAAGAATAATCGCCATGATTTTCTGTTGATGATTATTTTTTAAAGCGCAATTTCAATAAATATGATATATTTTTACAGTATTAATTAAATATTGTTTGTGCTCAAATTTATTTTTTTAAAAGGAGAATACCTTGAAAATATTAATAACGGGAGGAGCAGGATTTATAGGATCTCATGTCGCGGACTTACTCATCGAAAATGGTTATGATATATGCATAGTCGATAATCTTTCGACCGGCAAACTTGAAAATGTTAATCCCAAGGCTAAATTTCGCAAATGCGATGTCAGAGACAGCAACTTGTTTAGCATAATCGAAGAAGAAAAACCGCGGATAGTCATCCATAATGCAGCTCAATTGAGCGTAAGAAATTCTGTGGATGATCCCGAAAATGACGCAAGCATCAATATTATCGGTGGTTTAAACCTTTTGGAGGCATGCAAAAAATTACAAATCAAAAAGATAATATTTGCCTCAAGCGGAGGTGTCGTATATGGTGAGCAAAAACATTTTCCGACAGATGAAAGCCATCCTTTAAATCCTATCAGTCCCTATGGTGTTGCAAAATTATCATTTGAAAAATATTTATTTTACTATAATTATATCTTCGGAATAAAATATATCGCTTTAAGATACGCAAATATTTATGGGCCAAGACAAGATCCGTTTGGAGAAGCCGGAGTCGTGGCAATTTTTTCGAAGAAATTATTAAGCGGAGATCAGCCTATTATCAACGGCGACGGATATCAAACCAGAGATTACGTATTTGTCAAAGATGCCGCCAGAGCCAATTTATTGGCTGTTCGAAGCGATGCCGTCGGGCAAATAAATATAGGAACCGGTACGGAAACAAAT
>JAQUMQ010000215.1 GCA_028718045.1 Actinomycetota bacterium | reverse complement strand
TCACCATTTGAGGATTGTCGCCTGTAGCCCTTATGGCACATCCTATTTCCGTTCCAAAGAACCAGTACAAAATTCCTATCATGCTTCCAACAAAAAGCAATCCCAACACAATGACGGCACCGTTGTGGCCGAGCTTAAGTTTTTCAAATACGCTATACACGGTATTCATTCGCAAAAGGGATATATTTGCCTTACCCATTATTCGCAGATTAACGGAATAAAGTGCGATCATCGTTAAAATGCCTGACAGAAGAGAAGGAATTTTAAGCTTCGTATGCAGAAGTCCGGTAACAAAACCTGCAATCAGTCCGCCTATGAAAGCCATGCCAACCGCTGCATAGGCATTAATACCCTTTATGATTGCGGATGCTGCAATAGCCGCACCCATGACGATACTGCCTTCAACAGTTAAATCTGCTATAGACAGAATTCGATAAGTAATATACACACCGATAGTGACAATTGCCCAAAGAAGACCGAGGGAAATTGCACCCAAAAAAATCTGCAACATAAAACTAACCTGCCTCCGAAATCTGTGTTAAAGCAAGGGTAAAATTTAAAATAAAATATAAAATAACCTTACTTTAACGATATAAGTTATTGTTCGATAATATATTCAGTGAGATCTTCGGGTATTTCAAGTCCGATTTCATTTGCTACAGTGCCGTTAATGGCAAAGTCAAACTTGGTAGCAGATTCTATCGGCATATTTGCAGGCTTTGCTTCTCCCTTCAATATTTTCACTCCCATAAGACCTGCCTTGTATCCAAGGTCATAGTAATTTATTCCAAGCGTTGCCAAGCCGCCATTTTCAACCATACCTGATTCACCGCAAATTACAGGAGTCTTTGACTGTAATGTAACACCATGTATTATAGGCATGGAAGAAGCCATTACATTGTCGGTAGGCAGATACAATGCATCACATTTTTCGACTATGGACTGGGCAGCCTGCTGAACATCATTGGAATTTGTGACAGTCACTTCTGTATAGGTAAGTCCCAGTGCTTCTATCGCTTCCTTTGCGATCTTTGCCTGAACGACAGAATTATCTTCGCTTGAAGTATATATTACGCCGACTGTTTTTACATTCGGTACAAGCTTTACCAACAGATCCATCTGCTCCTTGATAGGATTCATGTCAGTCGTACCGCTCACATTACCGCCGGGTGCTTCGTTTGAATCTACCAATTTGGCTGTTACGAAATCTGTAATTGCCGTCGCAATTATCGGTATTTCGGTAGTTTTTCCTGCTATGGATTGTGCGGCAGGAGTTGCAATTGCAAGTACCAAATCTACCTTGTTACTTACAAAACGGTCACTTATAGTCGAAAGGTTGCTTTGGTCTGCTTGTGCATTTTGAACATCAATTGTAATATTTTCTCCGTCAACAAAACCTTTATCGCTAAGTGCTTTGATAAAACCTTCTCTTGCGGAATCAAGCGCAACATGTTCGACATATTGTATAATACCGATAGATTTTTTGCTTGCTTCACCTTTGCCTGAACAGCCTGTCAATACAAGAATTGCTACAAGTATTAGTACCAGAATTGCTGTTTTTTTCAATTTTATTCCTCCTGATTTTTATTGGTTATACGTACTATTTAAGCTTGGCTTTCAACGTCAGCATTTGTTCCCCAAGCAGAATATTTCATATATATTCATATATATATTAACTTTTTTTAATAATTATTTTAAATAATTTAATTGCAAAAAAGATTGAATATTCGTTTTCTTAATCGTAGCATTATAACATAATTTACAATCTAAAAAAAATATATCATCTATCGATCGCGTCAAGTTTTTTGTATAATTTCTTTTAACACTTTTATTGGCTTATTCTTTCAGTTTTTATTAAGTCCTGATAAATATGATACCGCTATCAAATAATTGGTAAATGAGCAATCAATCGGATTGAACATGACATTTCCTGTAGCTAAAATAATTACCAGTTAAACTATGATTTGGGATGAACCCCATTTATCCTTTTTATTTAAAACTTATATTGTGAAAAAATAATATTATAAATAACAATAAAACCGGATTTATTTAAAACTTGTACCCCATATAAATATAACAAGCTAATTCCCCCTCTGTGTAGCAGTTAGGTATTAGATTATTTATCTTGAATTCATAATGGAGACTTGGGTATTTAATTAAGAATCTTCGTAGGATATAAATTGCATTTTAAAATTAGTAAGAAAAAAAGCAATTCCTAAAAATGGAACCGGACTAATAATACTTTATCATTAAAAGAAAGATAATCTTTTACCTTCTATAAAAACTTTTCCCTGTGGTAATATACCTCTTTTTTATACAACTTTAAGAAAAATTCAATATTTTTATCCTTGTAACCGTAAATAGACTTTCTATTTTTAGCTCTTATAATAAGTTATACTTTAAGTTTTTCTCCTATTTGCTCATAAGATATGTCGGGTAGGTGGGTGTTAGTTTTTGCATGTTCTATTGTTATGCTGACAAGGTTACCTTTTTCATCAATATCTATATATATATTCTCTGAAATTTCCCGAGTTTCCTTTATAGCATTTTCCGAGAATTCCAGTAAAGCAGTATCGGTATCATTGAAATATTTTATTTTCATTTATTGTTCCTCCTTGAAATTCCTATCAAAGAAAGCATTATGTATTGTTTTTCCATCTTCGAGCGTTATTACTCTCAGATACTTTCCTTCACTTTCAATCTTTGACCATTTTCTTATTCTTCCATCTGATTGTTTTTCAGTTTTAATTGGATTCTTAATCACATCCTTAATCCATTCATCTTTTATTTTCGATCTATCCGGTCTTTTTTTCATATAGTAAAAATATTTCGTAAACTTCATAAGAAATTGCATCCACTCTTAATTACTTTTATTTAATGATAAATATATCATATACACTACAAATTTTTAACCAATATCCCTCAGAAGTAAAATGAATTCCTGTATTATTTCTTTTGGATTTGTGGGTATGCCGTCGGATTGTTCAATTCCGCCATTCATCCAAAGTTAGAAAGTGCTAACTTTTATTATTTCAATTTCGGGATGGAATTTACTTACCTGAAGCACTTTTCGTTTTAAGTATTCTCCCATTCCTTTTTTAAGTACCCTTCTTCGGTATTTGTTCGATATCACTACGTGATATCTTGTAAAGTGTAAAAATAATTTAAAAAAATAAATAAGTGGCGTACCCTTTCATATTATTAATCTGTCAGATTTTTAAAGTTATCTGCTAAAATAACCTGGATATCCATGACTTCGTATATATTGCATGCAAGCAAAAACGATACTGGTGCTTGTGATCCGATAATTATTTTTTAAGAAGAAAATAGGCAAATTCCGAAAATAAATTGGGCATTAAAAACTTGGGTATCGATTTTTTACCCAGTCCGGTGAAGTTTTCTCCGATTATTTTAATCTTTTCCTTCCTGCAAAAATCTCTGAAGTCTTTGATGGTAAACAGGTGTATATTCGGCGTATTATACCATTCATAAGGCAGGACTTTTGTTTTTGGCATTCTCCCCAAAAACAATATACCGAATCTAATTTTTATATACGCAAAATTAGGAAAACTGATAATAAGCTTGTCCGAGAGTTCCAAAATCTGCTTTATGGTAATATCGGGTTTGGTCATTATTTGTATAATATCATGTGCGACAACATAGTCGAAAGATTTACTGGGATAATCTATGAGATCGCTGTTTATATCACCCTGAATGACCGAGAGCCCGTCTGAGATTGCCTTGTATACCT
>JAQUMQ010000214.1 GCA_028718045.1 Actinomycetota bacterium | reverse complement strand
ATCCAGAAAACCGATAACCGTAAGCAACACAACGGGGAGAGCAATTTTACCCATAAAAGCGAGATCCATCGTCCCAGGTAAAATAATAGTCTGAGACAAATTAAAAAAAACACCGGTAATAAAAAAAGCCAGGATAAATGCCAGTCCACCACCCTTGGGTGTTGGTTTTGTGTGGATATATCGACCCCCTGGTTGATCGAGAAGACCAAGTAAGGACAAAAGAGTAATTGAAATCCTCACAAGTATCATACTAAGGACAAAAGAAAATATAAGGGATAAAACCGACAGCATTGCTGTATTAAAAATCATAGCCCTAACCCATTTGATTTAACACTATCAATATAGAATAAAGAAAATTTTTTATCATAGAAACAACCTCCTACTCTTTCTCCACACAATAAAAATACCTTTTTGTGTCATCTTACAAGACTCAAGAAGAGTAGGAATTAATCACAGCTTTTGGGCATGAAGTATCTATTTCTCTTGTCACAGTTAGACACGGACAAAGTAACCTACATGAATTTAGCACATGTAAAAATTTATGAAAACACAATGATATAATTTTATCCTTCTTTAAATATCTAAAAACAACTTGGAGGAAATGTATCATAATCTTACAACAGGGACCTTATCCCAATCAATTGCTTTTACTGCCATAGAAATATCGATAAATGTAAAATCCTTAAGCCATTTTTCAAATTTAAGAGAGGACTTTTTTAAGCCCACATAGGATTTATATTTTCTAGAAAGAGATAATTCTTTAATAAGAGGTTGATCGGGATCAAAATCCCGCGGATGGAGGTAACTCATAAGATACTTTGAATGATTGGTCCAATAGTTAATGAGTATATAGGGGAATGACCTAAAATAGCCACCACCACTAAAAATAATTGGTTTCCCTAAAATTATCGTATAATTGATGGGGAATTCTTTTAATGTAAACCCATTGCATTGAATAATTGACGGAAGTGGTTGATTATAAGAAGAGAACCCCCCATGAGCTCGGGGTGCAGGGAAAATGGAGCTATCGACTTCGATGCCGTGTTTGACAAGTATTTCGAAGGCCCATTTTTCGTTTTCAGTTATGGAAAAGCCGGGGGCACGGAAGTACTTTACCTTTTGCCCGGTGATGTCTTCCAAGGTTTTTATGGAGTATTCCAAATCCTTTTCAAACTCAGCGGGTGTTTGTTCATACACCAATTGATGCATTCGCGTATGCGTGCCGATTTCATACCCACGAGAAGCAATTTCCTTAATCACTTCGGGATAAGTCTCGGCAATCCAGCCCAGGCAAAAAAAAGTAGCGTTGGCATCGTTTTCTTCCAACATAGAAAATATCCGATTCATATTGGCATGAATTCGGCTTTCATAATTTCTCCACTGAACAGCCGTTTTTGTGGAATCGTTGTCAAGGATGTGAAACCACTCTTCTATGTCGAAAGTCAAGATATTCATCTTACGTCGTAATTAAAAAGACCAAAGTCCCAGTTAGTAATATCTAATAATTTTTGTTCATCTTTTATGTTTGCAGCCGATAAAATGTCAGCCGTAAAATACAGATGTTTAGGTTCATATTTGTAGGGTACCTTAAATAATAAATTCTGAAAGAATGAAAGCTTTCCCACAAAAATGATAATATCAATATTTTCAGATCGGATAATATATTTAATGGCTGTACGTAAACTTTTGGTATCCTTTTTGTTGTTTTTTTTATTATAAAAATCAATAAGATAGCAAGATCTTGTGTCGCCTTCTTGAACAACCCTGTAAGCAAAAATTACGCTTTCGATTTCTTTAATTTTATGTTCTAAAGTATACCTCTGTTTATAGAGAATATCATTCGACCTGTCAATTCGTATAGGAAACGTTTTCTCGCTGCTTTTAAAAAAATAGGAAAGTAAAATCATCCCTTTACTGCTTACGTAAGATAGAAAGTTTAAAAAACGATGTTTTCTTTTTATCACGTTCCCTGCTTTTAGCGGTAATGCATAATAATCTATAAGACCGATATCTTTCCATTTTACGATATTTTTCCAATAAGGGTAGGCTATATCATTAGGAACGGCAATAACCAGTAAAATTTTATTCTCTATTAGTTTTTGCTTTAACGTTTTGTACATTTTATAGAGGATAAGCGGATCATTTCTGTATTCTTCCCTGATAAAAACATCAACAGCAAGACCTGTTTTCATCATTGTACCGAATGCAAGATAATTGTATGGAATAACTGTACAGCTGCCTACGACTTCTTCCTCTGTTGTTTTTAAAAAAACATGAAAGCTTTGTTCATCTATCGTAAACAAGTATTTTTGCCTAAAGTCTTCAATTTTGGCATTTTTACTAAATACGACGTTAAAGGAATCCGTATAACTTTCCCATTCGTTATCACTTATTTCCTTTGATGTTTTAATTACTATCTTTGTCATATTAAATGGTACCTGCATCTACATGAATATTTTGTCCTGTAATAGAGGAAGCTTTATCCGATAACAAAAAAGAAATGGTTTCAGCTACAGATTGAATATCGACAGCTTTTTTTAGTGAGGTCCTTTTATAAATTCTGTTTCGTTGTTCATTACTCAAGGTTGAACTCATTTCTGTTTCCATGAAACCGGCAACCACACAATTGCTGCGAATTCCTAATTCGCCCCATTCTCGAGCTGTATTTTTAGAGAAAGCTTCCAATGCTCCTTTTGTTGAAGCATACATGGCAAGACCTTTGTATCCTGTGTGTACACTGATAGACGAAATATGTACGATAGAACCTTGTATATGATGCAATAGCATGTGTCTGATGGCAAATTTGGTCAATAACATAGGAGTAAAAACATTCACTTTAAACATTTTTTCTAAAGGTTCAACTCTTAAATTAGTAACAATATCATCGTAAGCCATAGCAGCATTATTGACAAAGCCATGTAATGGGCACTTAAATCCGATCCATTCTTTAAAAATGTTATTTCGAATATTTTCCGTATCGGATAAATCGTAATTTAACCATTGAAGTTTATCAGGATGCAAATTCATCAAGTTTTCAAGTTCTGCCGATTTGTTTCGGCTGATCCCATACACGGTATGGCCATATTTTAAAAGCGTTTCTGCAGTTACAAGCCCTAAACCTTTTGAAATTCCCGTTACAAGTATATTCATTATTAATTTCTTTTTATTTTCCCCGTTCGGGTGGTTGAAAGTTCATTTACAAATTTAATGAAGCGAGGGATTTTGTATTCTTGAAGTTGAGTTTGCAAAAAAGAACGAATTTTTGCTTCGTCTAAGTTTTCATCAAATTTAACTATTTCGCAACAAATGATATTCCCCAAAACAGAATTACTTTTTGCAAAAACCCTTACATCCGAAATGCCGTTGATGGTACGAATCGCTTCTTCTACTTCGTTTGGATTGACTTTATAACCGCCAACATTTATCATTTCGTTTTTGCGCGAAACAAATCGGAATTGCAGTGGGTTTTCCGAGACAATTTCAACGATATCTCCCGTATTATACCAGCTATTGATTTTATTTTCTGTTAACCCCATCATATATTTATGAATGAACAATTGATTATTTTCGATTTTTACAAATTCTTCCATCTCGGCTTTTACTGTAAAAACATCTCCCTTTGCAGCAAATAAAGTTCCGGCTTCGGTTGAAGCATATACATTGGTAATTTTCGCGTTTGGAAAAGCTGGCTTCAATTTATCGATTGTTTTTTCATCAAATTTTTCACCCCCTACCGTTATCCTTACGACGTTTGGGAAT
>JAQUMQ010000213.1 GCA_028718045.1 Actinomycetota bacterium | reverse complement strand
AAAATGTAACGAGAGAGAGTTTCAAATCCAGATTAAGCATCATCACAATAATAGCGATAATCATGAAAACGTCACCGAACAAAGCAACTACACCAGAAGAAAGCATTTCATTTAATGTTTGAACATCGGTGGTAACTCTTGTCATGAGCCTTCCAACCTTGTTTTTATCGAAGAAGGACATTTCCATTTTATGTATATGCGAAAATATGTCCATTCTTAGATCGAACATAACCTTTTCGCCCATGTATTCTGTCAGATATTGCTGTAAGTACCTGATAATAAACTGAAATATTATCAATAATCCGAATACCAAAATCATGAATAAAAAACCGTGATATATTTTGGGGATCAGATACTTGTCAATTGCCAGCTTGATTATAAACGGACCTGCGATCTCCAAGACAGCGTTTATTAAAAGGGAAAACGAGGTGATAAAGAAGACAAGCTTATATGGTTTTATATATCTAAGAAGCTTGAAAAGCAGTTTTATATCTGCCTGCTTTTTGACGGTATCTTTATCGTATATGTTTTCTTTTTTGTCTTTATTTTCCGTAACCGAAGTCATTTAAATTTCTTCTACCTCGTCTCCGAGCTCAAATGATAATCGTTGCTGCATATATAATCTTTTGTAAATTCCGGTTTTTTTAATCAGGATATCATGCGTACCAATTTCCGAAACCCAGCCATTGTCCATAACAATGATCAGGTCAGAGTCTTTTATGGTGGATATGCGGTGAGAAATCATTATCGTTGTTATATTCTTTATCTTTTTTGCAAGACATTTTAAAATAAGTTCTTCCGTTTGAGTGTCAATGTTTGAGAAAGAATCGTCAAATATGAGTATCGATGGCCCTGTCATTATTGCCCTTGCTATAGCAAGTCTTTGTTTTTGTCCGCCTGATAAAGTAACTCCGCGTTCTCCTATTATAGTTTCGTACTTGTCGGGGAATTCCATTATTTCATCGTGAAACATTGCTATCTTTGCGGCAGATACTATTTTTGCTTCAAGCTCTTCCGGAAGCATATTTTTAGATAAATATTCTTTTCCCAACAAAATATTATCCTTAATTGATTTTGAGAATAAAAAAGGCTCTTGAGTAACGATTCCGATGCTGCTGCGAAGCAGTTCGAGCGGGATTTTTTTGATGTCGACTTCATCGATTAAAATCTTTCCGAAAGTAGGATCGTAAAGACGCGGAATCAAACTTATAAGCGAAGTTTTGCCGCTTCCTGTAAGTCCGGTTAATCCAAGCTTAATGCCTTTTTTAATTTCAAAATTGATATCATTAAGCACATATCCGATGCTTTTTTCTATATCCTCTTTTTCGGCTTTGTCGGAAGCAAAAGCAGGATATGCTTGTTTTGTTGATTTGGGATAACCAAAATAAACGTTTTCAAATTTTATTTTTCCGTATATCTTGCCGATAAAAGCAGGATTTTCGGGTGATTTTATTGCCGGCTCCTTTTTAAAGACTTCATTTATGCGCCCCATCGAAGCTCCTCCGCGCTGGATAAGATTAATTACCCATCCAAGCGAGATAAGCGGCCACGTAATTGTCATGATATATGCAGAAAACTGTACGAATTCGCCTATATTTATTTTACCGGCAATAACCTGTTTTCCTCCGGCATAAAGAACAATAAGAGAACCGATTCCTCCTATCATGATCATTACTGGCCAAAAAATGGCTTTTACGCGCGCAAGCGAGAGGTTTCTTTTGATGAATTCCTTGTTAAGAACAGCAAATTCGTTTATTTCATTTTGTTCCTGAGTAAATGACTTTACTACTTTTACTCCTGAAAATGATTCCTGAGTCCGTGCCGAGACGGCAGCATATTGCTCCTGGCTTTTTTTGGACCTTTCGTAAATGATGCTGCTTAATTTCCATACAATAAATGGCAAGATGGGAATCGCAGCCAATGAGTACAGGGTAAGTTCGTAATTAATAACGAACATCACAACCAAAGTCGAAAAAAATACGAATATCGTATTGAAAAGATTCATGATCCCCGGACCCAAGAAATTTCTCACCGCATCGAGATCGTTTGTAAGCAGTGCCATTATGCTTCCGGTTTTGTTTTCGGTAAAATAAAAAATGTCCAGGGTTTGAATGTGCGCAAACAGATCCAGCCTTAAGCTATATTCAATTTTTCTGGAAACTCCTATAAGTATTTTTCTCATATAAAATCTGAATACTCCCTGAAATATTGCGATTCCGGTAAGGAAGAAGGAAAATTTCAACAAATGGGAGGGAACGGTTTCGATTTCGATACTGTCGATGGCAGTTCTTAAAATCCATGGAGTTAAAAGACTCAGCAAACCCGTGATAAATATATACGAAATGCTTAAGATCATGCTGGCTTTATGCATTTTAAAATACTTAAATAATGTTCTTAACTCTTTAATTTTTTATTCCTTAAGTACCGTGGTTGATAGATATATTTATGTATTTTATTATTATGATTTTGTTTTTAATTATAAATAATAAATAAATCGCGTTTGAATAGTTTAGCGGAAGAACGATTCAAATCAAATTATTGAAAATATAAAATTGATGATAAGTTTAAAAATCTATGAAATGCAGCTTTTTAAGCAGTTTGTCTTCCCCTATCAGGGTCAGTACATCTTCAGCTTTAAATCTATAGTTTACATCAGGAGGAGTTTTCACGTTTCCCGTGGGATCCTTAACGCTTATTATCGTAACCCCATATTTTTTCCTGAGATTTAATTCTATCAAATCCTTGCCTATCATTAGTTCAGGTGTTTTAAGTTCAAGAATGGTAACGTCAGGGCTAAGCTCCATGTAATCGATTATATTGCTGCTGCTTAATATTTTTCCGATCCGTTCGCCCATTTCTTTTTCGGGGAATACCACAAGATCTGCGCCAACTTTGGACAATACCTTACCTTGGACTTTGGTACCTGCTTTTGCTATTATTCTTTTGGCTCCTTTTTCCTTAACCAGAAGAGTGGCAAGTATCGAATTCTGGATATATTTTTCTCCGATACATATTACAACAGCTTCAAATTCGGGAATTCCCAGGCTGTCGAGAGCTTCGGAATCAGTTGCGTCTAATTTCATGACATTATCAATTTCAAAAGAAAATTTCTGAAGGACATCATCGCTGCTGTCTATACCGATAACCGAATGGCCTCCTTTTGTCAGAGTTCTGGCTATATTTATCCCAAATCTTCCAAGCCCTATAATTAAAAATGATCTTTTCATATAATTATTTTTTATAGAAATATTTTATTAATAACATTAGATTTTAAAGATATTCTAATATAAAGCAAATAAATAACATTAGATTTTAAAGATATTCTAATATAAAGCAAATAATTTTAAAATTCCATATATAAATGAAAATAATATAAAATATAACTATCTATGGATATGAATTATTCCTTATTTTTATTGAATTGAAAATACGAACGAATCGTTGCCTGCTTTTGCTTTTATGCTTTTTATGAAAACTAATATCTCGGTCGCAGGTAAATAAAGTAAAAAAGCTTTAACGTCATGGTTTACTTATCATGAGCAAGTATGTTATAAAAAAGGTTATTGCTGATTTTCATGAAAGCAAAATGAATATTTGCAAAATATATAAGAATGTGTTTTTTGTTAAATCAAAAAAGATTTAAACAAGACAATATAATTATTAAAAAATTTTATTTTTTTCTTAGAAGCATGGCAAGTATTGAAGAATACAATGAACATTGATTTATTTTCAAAATTAAAGAAATTCTTTTCGGAGATCGGAAGAGCACAC
>JAQUMQ010000212.1 GCA_028718045.1 Actinomycetota bacterium | reverse complement strand
ATTGCAATATGCCTTTCATCTTCTCGGATTGGGAAGCAGCTTTCATTGCAGCATTGACTTCCGCAACGGAAACATCTTTTTCCAATTCGGCAACCAAGTCGACTATCGAACCAACAGGAGTAGGGACCCTGAGTGAAATCCCATCAAGTTTGCCTGTCAATTCAGGAATAACCAATCCCAAAGCACTTGCGGCACCCGTAGATGTGGGGATAATATTTAAGGCAGCAGCTCTTGCCCTTCGCAGATCCGAATGAGGAAAGTCAACTATTTTTTGATCATTGGTATATGAATGAACGGTAGTCATAAAACCAACCTTGATGCCAAAATTATCCTGTAATACTTTTGCTACTGGAGCAAGACAGTTCGTCGTGCATGATGCGTTTGAAATTATATTATGTTTTGACTTGTCGTATATCTCTTCGTTTACTCCCAAAACTATTGTAGCATCAGCTCCACTTCCTTTCATCGGAACCGTAACGATAACTTTTTTGGCACCTGCGTCAATATGTTTTTGAACTTCTTCTTTCTTTCTGAATTTGCCTGTCGCTTCGATGCAAACTTCAACACCTCTTTCTTTCCAGGGAAGTTCCGAAGGATCTTTAAACATGGTAACAGGAATCTTTTTGCCGTCAACTGATATGAAATCCTCACCTGAGCCGATTTCATTTTCCAACGGCCCGTAAACAGAGTCATACTTTAACAGCAATGCCAGCGTTTTTGCATTTGTAAGATCATTAATTGCAACAATATCTATATCTTTATTCTTATCATATTTTAAGATAGCTCTTAAAGTAATTCTTCCAATTCTTCCAAAACCGTTGATTCCAACTTTTATTGCCATTTGTTTCCTCCTTAAATACAAATTATGATGTTTTTTTTAATTGCTTTCAAATATTGTCGTTTTTTATTTTTACATTTTTTTATTGTATACAAACTGAAACATTGTAACAAATTTATAACAATTTACAAATAATGGGCAAAAATAAAAATAATTTTATATTAATCAAACAACTATTTTTTTTATTTTATCCAAAAGATATTAAAAGATATCATAAAAAAACGATCAAAAAACAGGAACTGCTTGCTTGTCTGCTATCAACGGAAATAAAAAATTATGTGAATAAAAAATTATATAAAATCGCAACGTTTAAAACAATAAAATTTTAAGCTTTTTTTATGTCCCTATGTAAAAGCTTTACCGAATAACGCCTTACTTTTAAATATTCGAAAATACGCTCTGCTATCACGACCGATCTGTGCCTTCCGCCGGTGCATCCTATCCCGATGCCAAGATAGCTCTTGCCTTCTTCGATATAATTAGGGATCAAAAAATCAAGCATTTTTTCGAACATCATTAAAAATTCTTTCGTTTCTTCCCTGTTCAATACATAATGAATTACTTCCTTGTCTTCTCCGCTTAAATCCTTTAAATTTTCATCGTAAAAAGGATTGGGTAAAAATCTTACATCTATTATGATATCCACATTCTGGGGAATTCCATATTTATATCCAAATGAAATAATCGATATCTGTATTTGGCTTTTCTTTTCCGTTTCGCTCATCAAATTATCGGTTATTGCTATTCTAAGTTCCTTCGGGGTAAGAAGCGTAGTATCGATTATAAAATCGGAAATCTCGCGCAAATTATGCATCTTCTCGATTTCCTTTTCAATTCCAAGATCAAGATTTCCATCCTGAACCAAAGGATGTTTTCTCCTAGTAAGCGAAAACCTTTTTATCAATATGCTTTTAGAAGCTTCCAGAAACAAAATTTTGCAACTTATTCCAAGTTCCTTTATTTTTTCCAAAATCTTATAAATCTCGTCAAAAAAATATCCGCTTCTCAAATCAATCGCAAGCGCAATCTTGTCAATTTTTTTACTGCTGTCTGAAAATGAATCTATGAGGTTTAGTATCAACTTTGCCGGAAGATTGTCGATGCAGTAATAACCGGCATCTTCAAAATATTTCAATGCTTCGGTTTTTCCGGCTCCTGACAATCCGGTAATAATCACCAACTTTATTTTATGTTTTTCTTTCATCGCAAACAAACTTTTAAATTTACAGCACCAAATATAAGCGGTTTATAATTAACGCTATCATAATTAAGATTTTATCTTAAAAAAGGTTTTGATTAAATAAAAAATTATTCTTTAAGCTCATTACTTTTTTTATTACCCTTTTCATAAAGGAAAATTTTCGTTAAAACCACCGTAATTATGCTTATCAATAATGAACTCCAGATATAACCCCAGATACCTAAAACTTCAAAACCATCCACAAAATAGTCGACGATCCATAACATTGCAGCATTTATAACAATGTTAAAAAGACCTAAGGTTAAAAAATTAATCGGCATAGTTAAAAATCGAACTATAGGTTTTATAATCAAGTTGACAATCCCCAAGATAAGCCCTGCCAAAAATGCTATCTGAATTCGTCTTATTGGGGTCGAACCCGATATTTCGATAAACGGCAACAAATATGATGCTACCGATATTGCAAAAGTCGTTAAAACCCACCTTAACAATATTTTTAGAAATCCCATTAGTTCTTACTTATGTAATACATTGTAAATATTTTTTGCATCTTCATATGTTATGCCTCTTACATCAGACAATTCCTTTACGGTGAGATTTTTAAGGTCATCCAGTGAATTAAATTTTTCATAAATATATTGTTTTTTCTTTTCGCCTATGCCTCTTATATTGTCCAGAAAAGAAAGAGTCATGCTTTTATCTCTTAATTTTTTATGAAATTCAACAGCAAATCTGTGTGTTTCGTCTCTTATCTTTATTATCAATCTCATAAAATTTTCATTCTTGTCGAGCAAAACTCCATTTTTGAAATTGTCACTGAAAATAATTTCTTCTTTTTTTGCAAGACTGATCAAATCTATCTTTTCAGCCAGTCCTGCTTCGACCAGTGCATTTTTTGCGGCATTAAGCTGACCTTTTCCGCCATCTATTATTATTAAATCAGGTTTTTGATAAAATCCTTCTTCGATTTCGATGCCTGAATTTCTTAAGTAATTCAACCTCCTTTTTAATATTTCATTTATCATCTTAAAATCGTCCTGCCCGCTGACGCTTTTAATCTTGAAATGCCTGTAATCATTTTTTGACGGATTGCCGTCCATAAAAACTACCATCGAACCAACCGCAAATGATTCTTTCAAATTTGAAACGTCATAGCATTCTATTCTTCTTGGTATATTTTTTAGTTTTAAAGTGTTTTTCAAATCCATTACATCGTTAAATACCTTATCAAAATTTAACTGTTTTTCAAATTTTTTCTTTTCCATAAATAAACTGCAGTTTCGAACTGCCATATCCATTATCTTTTTGTTTTCTGCGGTTTTAGGTACTTTTATCTCAACTTTTTTGTCTTTCGTTTTTTTAAAATATTTTGAAATCGCATCAGAATCTTCAATCTCAAAAGGAATATATATTATTGAAGGCATGTTGTTTATATCTTCATAATACCTTATTAAAAAATCAGACAAAATTTCTTCGGGATTTTCATTCCCCAAATATGTTATCAATACATTGTTAAATCCTGCAAATTCTCCATGCCTGTACATAAAAACACTCGAAGCAGCCGAACTTTCTGTTTGTGAAATTGCGACAAAATCCCATGAATTCTCACCGCTTATATATATTTTTTGTTCATTGTATATCTGCCTTATCAAATTTATCTTGTTTTTTATTTCGGCGGCTTTCTCATACTCCGTCTTTTTCGAAAACGTATTCATTTCGCTTGTCAAGCTTTTTATAATGCTCTTGTCTTTT
>JAQUMQ010000211.1 GCA_028718045.1 Actinomycetota bacterium | reverse complement strand
TCCTTAGTAATCAAAATTAAAAAACTTTTAAACATTTTAAATAAATAACACTTATAATCTGAATAAATTAAAAATTATACAGATTACTCAACTATTGCAAGAACATCGCTTTCTCTTATTATCAAATGTTCTACACCGTTGATCTTAACCTCTGTTCCTGAATATTTGGAATAAAGAACCTTATCTCCAGCTTTTACATCCATTGCGATTCTTTTTCCAGCCTCATCCTTTGCACCTGGGCCTACCGAGATAATTTCACCTTCCTGTGGTTTTTCCTTAGCGGTATCGGGAAGAACGATCCCGCTTGCTGTTTTTTCTTCGCTTGCTTTTGGTTTAACAAGAATTCTGTCTCCTAATGGTCTGTATCCCATTATTAAATACCTCCTGTCTAATAATAATCTGATAATAATTTTTATTAGCGCATATAAGCATTTGCATATATGTATGTTACCGACTTAGCACTCTGCTGGCTTGTCTGCTAACATTAAGAAAGTTTAATACAGGAACTAATAAAAATCAAGGGGTTTTTAAAATTTTTTTAAAATAATTTAGTAATTTAAAGTAAAAATCTTTAGTAAAAATATTACTATAATTTTAATAAGAAATATTATAAATAAGATAAAATCTACTCTAATATTAAATTCCGGAAATCATCTTAACTTATAAAGTGTTTTTGAGAGATTACTAAAAAAATTAAATAAATAAAATTTATTATTTTAACTCTATATAATCATCACTTTTAAAATTTTTAAATAAAATCATTTCACTGTTTATCCTTGAAATTAAATCAGGTTTTTTTATTGAAGCTGTAGCTATAGATACTGCGTCAGCACCAGAATTGATTATATCCCTAGCATTATTAAAATTCTTAACTCTTCCTCCTGCAATAATAAACAGATTTTCACGATTAATCTTCTTTAAAAATTCATGGCCTTCCAGGTTTTTTTTATTTGAACCAATGTTTATATGAATTAAATCTATGCCTTCTTCCTTAATTATATCTATAGCTTCAAGAACATTATCGTTATCAAAGGCTCCAATCTTAAATATTATTGGAATTTTTATTTTATAAACCATAGTTCTTATTGCTTCTCTTAATCTATTCCGATTATCTTTTAGCAATAGTGCTGAACTGGTATTATTTGAGATAAAAATATCCATAATAGAATGGGCGCAATAAGATGCATAATCTGCCCCTGCTTCCTCTGCAGCAATTAAAAAATCTACTGAATCCTCTATATCAATGCTAACAGCGCTTACTCCAACTTTTGCGCCACTTTTTTTAGCATAAAAAATATTTTTTACGAGGTAATCAAAATAATCTCTCTTATCGGGTTTAAAAATGAAATCCTTAGGATAATTTATACTGAGCAAGTCACTAATAATATAAGTCCCTATCATTACTAATGCAGCATCTTTACCATTAATAGCGCAAAATTCACCGTCAGTATAACCGGCCATTTCAGAAAGTACGATTCTGTTTTTAAGATCTGAGAACTTCTTCATTATTTTTTATTTTTAATTTAATTATTAAAAATATATAATATGAACCCCAAATTTCAGACACCGAATTAACTTATCGGAATCAGCTGATGGGACTCATTTCCTTTCATATTTTTATTTATATTTTCAAATTCTTCCGAGAACATATAGCCTAAGGAATAATGCAATCTTTTTTTATTGTAGACTTCTTCAATAAAATATGGGATCCTTTCAAGTACATCTTTATAAATTTCGTCTTCAAACATATATACTTCTTTAACCTTCAGCGTCCTGAAAAATGATTCTATCTTGGCATTATCATAAGGTACACAAAGGAAGTAGCAATCTTATATCTGCGTGCCACAGTTAATCTATTCTGTATGGGACAAAATCATATATGAGATTGGGATATTTTAAACCAATATTCAAAAAGTTCCTTTTCTAATTTTTGATATTCTTTATACTTTCCTGATATAATTTCCCAAAATTGACTGTTATGTTTCTTTTCAACAATATGGACAAGCTCATGGAAAATAATGTATTCAACCAAATATTCAGGCAGATATTTCATCAATCTATTGATTGTTAAATTTTTAAATGAACTTAAACTCGCCCATTTTGTTTTCATTTTTCTTAAATAAATCTTATTTATTTTTATTTTCATATCATCTATCATTTCATTTATAAATTTGTATGCTAACATTTCAAACTCCTCATCAGATCTTTCAATCAATTCTATATTTTCTGCATCATCCAAACATCTTTCTATGAAACTAATCTTTTTAAAAATCCAGCTTTTATGTTTCTCATAAAAAATATCAGAGCTATATCCAAGAGGAAGAATGAAAAGGAGCTCACCTGTTCTTAGTTCCACTCTTGGATATTTAATGTTCCTGTGAGAAACTTCATATGAATAATTATTTAGTACCATAGTTTTTAATTTGCTCTATAAGTTTTTTATATAGTTCATCCATTTCTTCTAAAGTAATATCGTACTTTCTTTTAAGACCTCTTGAAAACTTTCTGACTTCTCTTTCTATCCTCTTTTCTTCAGTGGGCTGATTAAACCACCCCGGAAACAAATAACCTTTAATTTTGCTTAAAATATCTTTTATTTGATTCAATAGTTCATCTTTTTTACCAAATTTCTCCTCAAGAACAAGCAATAAAGAGTATTCAAGATCAGAAAAACCCATGTTTTTCTGTCTGCTACTAAGAGTATTTATTTCATTAATTATATTCTTACTCTCTGAATAAATTCTCTGATAATCCTTAGTTTTTTCTTTCCATAACTTAAGCAGTCTTTCTACTCTTTCCACTAATGATTCATAAATAGGATTTTTATGCCTGTCAACAAGTACCATTTTGTTTAATGCAAAAAGTATATTCGCAGCTTGTTCTTTTTTGTTTTTAATTTTTTCTTCAAGTTCATCAAGATATTTTTGATCAAAAGATACTTCAGGCAGCTGAGCTCCCAAACTTTTTATTTCAGTGGACTCATGAATAAATTTAACAGTTTTATCAAAATATTTTTCTATATAATCTTCAATCGGAGGCTCCTGATTTACAATCCTCATATAATAAATATAAATAGCAGAAACCCATTTGTAATCTTCCAGGTACTCTATCTTTATTTTTTTTGAACCTAAAAGTTCAAAAATCTTTCTCAAGCTTTTATAGTTTTCAACAAACTCTCTTTCATTTATCTTCTCTGTCGTTAAAAGTTCAACGGCACTTAACAAAGTTTCCCTATCATAATTTTTAGGTAACTTTTTAAACATTTTTAAAATTTTATCAATGAGACACTTGAACTCTTCCTCTACGTTTTCATAGCTAAAAAGTGCGCATTTTATATCTTCCTCGTTATAAATCTTAAATGCCTTTTTTATTTCTCCTAATACCCCTACATAATCAATAATAACTCCCGCTTCCTTTAAGTTCTTATAAGGCCTATTTGTCCTGGCAATTGCCTGTAATAGTCTGTGTTCTTTAAGAGGTTTATCCAAATACATTACCTGAAGCTCGGGAGCATCAAATCCTGTAAGCAGCATATCAGTAACAATCAATATCTTTGGATACTTTTCATCTTTATATTTATCAACTATATCTTTCCTGACATCTCCGATATCTTTGGTTCCAAATCTGGCCCTAGTCTCTGCTACCCTTTCGGTTAATTCTTGACTATCACCTCTATTATAAGTCATCACTATTTCAGAATATTCAGAAGGTAAAAACTTATCCAGTTCTTTTTTATACCTGCCACATGCTATCCTGCTGGCAGAAACTACTATGGCTTTAAATTTGCCATCAACATTTTCTTTAAAATGTTCTGCTATATCTTTTT
>JAQUMQ010000210.1 GCA_028718045.1 Actinomycetota bacterium | reverse complement strand
GAAGAAAAGGTCGATTATTTTTCGAGCCTGATAGGAAGTGATTACGGAAATGAAAACTTAAAAACATCTCTTATGCTTGATTTCCAGGAAAACAACATGTTGATGAACAAGACTCTGGATTTGGCAAAAATAATACTGAAGGAAAATATCAAGCCAAATGACATAGATTCTAAAAAGATTGAGGTTGCGAAAATTGTTGAAAATGATCCGGGTATAAAACAGTTTGCGAAAGGTCTGGTAACGAGCATACTCCAGAAAAACATGAAGCCAACCGCTGTTTTTGATCCGGCTGCTACTGAAAGCGCAAGAAAAAAAGCCAGAGACGAAACTCCGCCTCATATAATCACCGTAAACGAAGGGCAGACAGTTATAGGCGAGGGGGATATAGTCAACGAAACTGATATTTTGATTTTAACCAAACTTGGTCTTTTAAACAAAGGTTTCAATTGGAAGTTATTTGCATATATAAGCTTGATAAACATGGTGGCTTTACTGCTTTTTTATATTTATGTTTTTAAATTCAACAAAAATATTTTTAATAATATTAAAAAGCTTTTGATTATATCTGTAATAATAGTCATATTTATTGCATTAACGAAGTTACTTACAATTCTGTCATCGCTCCACTTAAACATGTGGGTTTATTTCTTCCCTTTGATAGCAGCTTCGATGCTGTGTTCGATTATTTTTGATACAAGAATCGGAATAATGCTCTCCCTCATTCTGGCAGTTAATTTTGGGATAGCGGCGAATCTTGATTATCAACTATCTTTAATATATTTTCTGGGTGGAATTTTTTCGACTTTCATGGTTTCAAATGTATCGCAAAGAAACAGCATCATGAGAGGCGGATTTTTCAGTTCGATATTTTTAGCTTTTTTATTTTTTACCGTAAATCTTGTGAGCGGAGATTTAAAAACAATTTTACTTTATACTTTTTTGGGATTGGTAAATGGGGTTGTGTCCGCAATCATTACGATAGGTTTGCTTCCCTTCATAGAATCGTCATTTAGGATTGTTACTGCTATGGGATTACTTGAGCTTTCGCATACCGATCAACCGTTGTTAAAGGAACTTCTCATTAATGCTCCGGGAACATATAACCATAGTCTGCTTGTAAGCCATCTTGCAGAATCAAGCGCCAATGCGATTGGAGCTGACGGACTTCTCGTAAAAGTCGCGGCACTTTATCATGATCTGGGAAAAATGAAAAGACCGGAGTATTTCTACGAGAATCAACTTAACGTTGACAACATACATAACAAGCTGAATCCATCAATGAGCAGAAATATTATTTCCAATCACATAAAAGATGGAGTTGAGATTGCTTTAAAAAACAAAATTCCTAAAAAAGTGATTGATATAATTTCCCAGCATCATGGAAATTCCGTTATTACGTATTTTTATAAAAAGCAAAAAAATATGGAAGCAGAGAGATTTTTAAACTCAAATCCCGATGGTATAATGGAAGAACATTTCAGATATCCTGCTAAAAAACCTCAAACGAGAGAAGCTGCGATATTGATGCTTGCGGATGCATGCGAAGCGGCAGTACGTTCGATTGAAAAAGTAACGCCCAAAAAAATCGAGCAGATGGTAAGCGATATAATTAAGTCAAAAATCGCAGACGAGCAACTAAGTGAGGCAGAAATAACGATTAAAGAAATAAATATAATTAAGAATACTCTTATTGATGGGCTTATATCAATATATCATTCGAGGATTTCGTACCAGGACGGCAGTTTGAAGCTTTTATCGGAATTAAATCAGTAATTTTTTCAAAAATCTAGAGAAAGTGAAAACAAGATGGAAGTTATTTTGATCGACAATCAGAATGATTTTGATTTGAATATCGATGAAATAAAAACGGTTTGTGATTGTTTGTTTAAAAAACTGGAAAAAGAAGCAAGAAGCGAGCTCAATATTGTTTTTATAGGAAGAGAAGAAATCAAAGAATTGAATAAAAAGTATAGAGGTATCGAAAGCATAACCGATGTGCTTTCGTTTTCATATATCGATGATAAAAAAATATTTGGTTTTGTTGAAGATCCCGATAAATTTAAAGATGAATTTGGTTTTATTACCGTAGGCGAAATTTTTATTTGCCCTTTTGTTGCCGAGGAAAATATCAAAACTTACGAAAAAGATTGGTCGCTGACTAAGGAAATAATATTTTTGATTATCCATGGAATGCTGCATATATATGGCTATGACCATAAAAAACATGACGACAGGTTATTAATGGAAAAAAAACAAGAATCATTACTGTCTGAAATCGAAGAAAAATTTAAAATATAACAAATTTTTAAATCCTCTGCCATTGACACATATTGTAAAATTTAGGTGAGCCTTATTTTTTCCCGATACGGCATCTGCAAAAAAAGAAATAAATAAAATAGCTGGTAAGGCTTAAAATTTTTATGAACAATATCTTAATAAAAGAAATAAAAGATTTTGATTTGGATTTTGTTTTGAAATTAAAAAAGCTTGAAATAGAAAATCTGGGTAAAGTTTCTGGTATAAATGAGTGGTTTATTCCCGTGTTAATAAAATACGGGAAATTAATAGTGGCATTAGAAAATTCCGGTTTTTCAAAATGTGATAAAAAAACAGAAATATTAGGTGTCAGTGAATTGATAAGAGACTGGAATGATTATAATTGTGCTTTCATACATTCTTTTTATGTAAGGAAACATTTTAGAAAGAAAGGAATCGGCAGTTTGCTTTTGGAAAAGTCAATCGAAATTTTAAAAAAAGACAATATCAAAAGACTTGAGCTGTCGGTTGATCCCAAAAATTTTGCGGCTATATATTTATACGAAAAATTTGGTTTTAGATTTTGCGGATTTAGAAAAGATATGTATGGCAAAGGAATAGACAGAAACATAATGGCTTGTGATATTTGATGAAAAATAAAAGTTTTAAATCCGGTTTCGCAGCACTTGTCGGGAGAACGAATGTCGGTAAATCAACTTTAATTAACAATATTCTGGGAAGCAAAATAGTAATAACCTCCGAGAAAGCTCAAGCAACCAGAAACAGAGTCAATTGTATTTATAACGATAATGATTCTCAGATAATATTTGTGGATATTCCTGGATTTTTAAAACCGAAAAACCTGCTGACGGAAAAGTTAAATAATCTTATCATAAATACAATAAAAGATTCCGATTTAATATTGTTTGTCATCGATGTTTCAAAGGGGATCGGTAAAGGAGACTTTTATATTTTCGAGAAACTAAAACAGCTGAGTAAACCTGTGATTTTATTATTAAATAAGATCGATATAACTTCAAAAAAAAATCTTGAAACAGAAATGGATAAAATAAAAGATTTTGATTTCCTTAAAGACATTGTTTGCGTCTCTGCGCTTAAAGGTACTAACTTTGATAAATTATTGAAGGTTATAAAAGAATATCTGCCTGAAGGCCCTGCATTTTATCCGAATGACATTTTATCGGACAGACCCGTAAGAAGCATTGCCGAAGATATTATAAGAGAAAGACTGATTTTTAGGCTCGAAGACGAGCTACCTCATTCGATAGCAGTTGAAATTGATAAGTTCGAAGAGGGATTCACCAAAACAAAAGAAAAAATAATAAGGATAAGCGCCATTATTTATGCTCAAAGACAGGCTCATAAATCAATGATTGTGGGTAAAAATGGCAGTTTTTTAAAAGAAACGGGAACGATGGCTAGAATCGAACTTGAGAAATTTTTCGATTGTAAGGTTTATCTTAATTTGTGGGTGAAAGTTCGTGAGAATTGGACAAAGGATGAATCAGCGCTTAAAGAATTCGGATATGATTTTTGATCAATAATGTTT
>JAQUMQ010000209.1 GCA_028718045.1 Actinomycetota bacterium | reverse complement strand
TGCCCGGCGTTATAATAATGGCTCTTATGGTTACAGGAATAATGGCTACGGTTTCAAATTTTGTCGAAGACAGACAAAAAGGCATATACAGAAGATTGTCTGTTACCCCTGTCAAAAGGCATATAATAATCGGAAGCCAGATTATTTACAGATACATCATTATGCTAGCACAGACCATATTAATAATATTGATAGCATCTCTTGCGTTTAAGGTAAAAATCAATGGAAACTACTTTTTATTATGGTTGCTTATTTCGATAGGTGCATTATGTTTTTTATCTATCGGATTCTTAATGACTGCTTTTATAAAAAGCGCAAGAACCGCCACACCTGTTTCAATGATTATTTTCTTTATACTTTTGTTCCTGGGAGGGTTATTTATTCCTGCAACAGTTATGCCTGATTTTCTGAACAAAATTTCTTTGGGATTGCCGAGCACGCATTTAAGCAATGCTTTGAGGGTGATTATCATAGAAGGGCTTGGATTTAAAGCAATTTGGAAGGAACTGCTTATCGTGGGAGCATGGATAACCGCAACACTGGTACTGGCGGTAAAATTCTTCAAATGGGAATGATGACAAACAGTTAATAATCGATTTCAGCTCTGATCCTAAAAGCTCTTGCTGTTGGCACGTTTGGCGATCAGATTTTGCATAACTGCATTTGCAGGATCTTTTTTAATACTGCCCCAAAATCTTGATTTTTAAATAATTAGAAAAAAATACCGAATTCTATTATAATTAATAACCGTTTAATAATAATCAATTTTTTGGAGGAATAAAATGGCCAAAGTAGTATTAAAAGACTTGGTTAAAAGGTATGACGAAGTTATTGCTGTCAACGACATGAATACGGTGATAGAAGATGAGGAGTTCATTGTCCTTGTCGGTCCTTCTGGATGCGGCAAGACGACAACGCTCCGCATGATTGCGGGTCTTGAGGAAATTACTGCGGGTGAGATTTACATTGGGGACAGGAAAGTTAACGATGTCCCCCCAAAAGACAGGGATATCGCAATGGTTTTCCAGAATTATGCTCTTTATCCGCACATGAATGTCTATGACAACATGGCTTTTGGTCTTAAGTTAAGAAAAACGCCAAAGCTCGAGATAGAAACAAGAGTAAATGAAGCAGCAAAAACTCTTGGAATCGAAGAGCTTCTTAAAAGAAAACCAAAACAGCTATCCGGAGGGCAAAGACAGAGAGTTGCGCTTGGAAGAGCAATAGTCAGAAAGCCTAAGGTATTTTTAATGGATGAGCCGCTTTCAAACCTCGATGCCAAATTAAGAGTACAGATGAGAACAGAAATTGCCAAGCTTCATAAGAGACTTCATGCAACCATTATTTATGTTACTCATGATCAAACGGAAGCAATGACGATGGCAGACAGGATGATAATAATGAAAGACGGTGTTGTCCAACAGTTGGGAAAACCTCAGGATGTTTATGATAATCCGGATAATATATTCGTTGCAGGTTTTATAGGAAGTCCCGCTATGAATTTTTTGGACGTGAAAGTAACTGACAAATATACTCTGAAACACAATACATTTGAAATCGATACTCCCGAAAAGGTAAAAAAAGTAATAAAGAATAACGATCTTGTTGGCAAAGAAGTCGTGCTTGGAATAAGGCCCGAACATCTCGAAGACAGTGCATTTGTCCGTGATATAAATCCCTTAAGCATAATACAAGCTAATGTCGAAGTAACGGAACCCATGGGTTCTGAGATTTATGCATATCTTGATATCGAAGGTGTACTTATGACAGCCAGAGTAAATCCAAGAAGCCAAGCTAAATTCGGTGAGTCGTTGTCTTTGCATGTTGATCTTGAAACAATTCATTTGTTTAATAAAGAAACAGAAAAAGCATATGTTTAAAGCTTTAATTTAAGATTTGAGCTGTTTTAAGGTTATCGGTATGTCAATATGTGAATATGAAAAATTAAACGTCGATATGTTTTAAGAACAAGTTATATTTAAAAAAACAGATTTGTCTTAAATAAAGTTTATTGGTCAAATATAAAGCACAGTAATTAAGTTTTATTGTGCTTTATATTATTTTTATATAGAATTTGAACATGGGAAAAAATTATTATGATGTAATAATTTCGGGTGCCGGTCCTTCAGGCAGCCTTCTTGGATATCTTTTATCGATCAAAAATATCAATACTTTGATTTTGGAAAAAGAACAATTTCCAAGGTATAAAGTTTGTGCCGGAGGTATCCAATGGAAAGCCATGAAACTTTTTCCATATGGCATAGAGGAAATTATACAAAGAAAGATATATGGCATTTATTTTTCAAGAAAGCTAAAAGATATATTTCATAAAAGATATTCCGAGCCATTGATGTATACTGTTGACAGAGCAGAACTTGACGACTTTATGGCAAGAAAGGCGATAAGTTCTGGTTGTGCAATAAATTTTAACGAAAGGATCAAAGATTTTGAATTAAAAGAAAACGCAGTAAAAATTTTTACCGGTAATAACACTTATTTTGCTAAAATTTTGGTTGGGGCTGATGGTGCCAACAGTATCATCTTCAAAAAATCGAATACGAGAGAAAAAGTAAAAAAAATTATAGGATATGAAGCAGAGGTACCTTCTAAAAATTTAAATCTTAATTGTTTTAATGGTAATAACTTGATGCTTGATTTTGGGGGAATAAGAAAAGGATATACGTGGATTTTCCCAAAAAAAAGTTATTTATCTATCGGAGATGGCGGACCTGTGCAAAATGCTGTAAAAATAAAAGAATACTTGCTGTGGTTTTTAAAAAATTATGAATCTGTTTTATCTCGGGACGATATTTTTAAGAAACAATCTTTGCCGCGGGAACCAAAAATAAGATATGATATAAGAGCTCATTTGATACCCGTAAGAAACGGCAATGCTTTTTTATGTTTTGACAGAATTCTGACCGTAGGTGATGCAGCAGGATTATGTGACGGTTTTACGGGTGAAGGATTATATAATGCTATGCTTAGTTCCCATATTGCAAGCGACAGTATAAGTGATGCGTTAAAATATTCGAATTTTAAGTTTCGTGATTATTTTAAAAAGATAAATAATGAAATTTATAAAAATATCAAGAATTCAATTATTATTTCGAAAATATTTTTTCCATCACTGCTTTTTTATTATAAACTTATAAAAAATAATGATAACCTATTTAATTCCTGTGCTAAGATCTTAAGAGGAGAAAAAACCTATAGCCAGGTTGTAAATAAACTGAAATTAATTAGAATTTGATTCAAGCTTTTTTTGGAAAGATTCTGGAAGGGGATTTTATGACGGAAAACAAAAAACCTGTGATAATTGTTCAGATATCTGACATACATGTTGGGGAAGTTCATTTTGTACCCAGCCTTCTCACAAGAGCCATTGACGAGATCAATGAATTAAATCCCGACATCGTGATTCTGACAGGGGATTTAACGGCAAATGGTTTCAGAAGAGAATATGATACTGTGAAAAACTATCTTTCGCCAATCAAATGCAAGAATCTTATAGTGCAGCCGGGTAATCATGATTCAAGAAATGTTGGTTATATACATTTCGAAGATATCTATGGGGAGAGATATAGATCGTTTGATTACAATAAAATAAAAATCGTGGCAGCAGATTCGAGCGAGCCCGATCTGGATAACGGGCAAATCGGCAGAGAATATTATAAATGGATTAAGAATGAATTTTTAAATATACCTGATGACGGGACTTTCAAAATATTTACCATGCATCATCATTTGCTGCCTGTACCTAATACCGGCAGAGAAAGAAACATTGTCAAGGATGCGGGAGATGTTCTTGAAGTTCTGGTTGATTCAAAG
>JAQUMQ010000208.1 GCA_028718045.1 Actinomycetota bacterium | reverse complement strand
CCGTCGTTGCTGCCATCGTCCACAACAATAATCTCATAATCACAGTCAAGTCTAGACAAAACACGTATGGTTTCATTTAGCGTAGAGATTATGTTGTCAGCTTCGTTATGAGCAGGAATTATTACAGAAATTTTTTCGTCAATCATTTGAGTATGATACAGCTCCTAACTAGTAAGCACCTTTGCTGGATATAGCTGCGGGAAGCGTTTTTAAGATTATCATTATATCCATGAATATGGACCAGTTCTGAATATAATAAAGGTCCAGTCTCGTCATTTCTTCGAAATTAAGCTCACTTCGGCCGCTGATCTGCCACAAACCAGTAATACCTTGTTTTACGTCAAGCCTTTTCATTTCCCATTCATTATACTGTTCGACTTCTGACGGAATCGGAGGTCTTGGACCGACAATACTGAGTTCTCCCCTAAGAACATTGATTATCTGCGGTATTTCGTCAATGGAATATTTTCTTAAGAACCGGCCTACGTTTGTGATGCGAGGATCATTTTTAATTTTAAACAAAGGACCATCCGCTTCGTTTAAATGCTTTAATTCTTCGAGCCTCTCGTCAGCATCGATAAACATGGTCCTGAACTTATAAATATAAAATTCCTTGCATTTCTTTGTATATCTTTTCTGCTTATAAAATACAGGCCCGGGTGAATCTATTTTAATCATCAACCCAACCAAAAGATAAATGGGTATGAAAAGAATGAAAATGATGGTACCCAAAACATAATCGATCAAATTTTTTAAAAATAAATTTATTCCAAAAAACCCTATGTTGGCAACCTGCATTAACGGTATTCCGCTTATTTCCCTCATGTCCATTCTTTTTATCGAGAATTCAAAAAAACCAGGAAAAAGCATTATGGAAACATCCATGCCTTTAAGCTGCTCGATTATTTCCAATATCTCGAAATATTTATACTCGAGCCCGGAAATTATTACTCTTTGTATGTTATTATTTTTTATGACTTCCACAATATTTTCCGTATGCCCAAGTATCTTGAAACTTTTGGAATAATCACGATTCTTTTGAATTTTATTTTTATGGTCGATATAGCCCACCACATTAAATCCCCAAAAACTTCTCCTGTTGAAAGTATCTTCTATTCTTCTCCCGTTTTCGCCTATCCCAATAATTGCCGTTTTTGAAGAAATTCCTATTTTTCGCAATATTACCTGAGTTATAACTTCCAACAACAACCTGCTTATAATTAACGTTATAAGGCAAAATATCGTTAAAAGCGCAATCCATATTCTTGAAAATGTAAACTTCCTGTATAAAAATCCGATTAAAATTATAATCACTATGTTTATTATTACGGATTTTGCGATGCGCATAGAATATCCTGAGCCTCTGTAAATCTGATCCCAGTTATATAACTTGTTTATGTAAAAAATAAAAACCGCGCTGCATATGAAAATAACCGAGTAAAATACATAGCTGTTGTTTATTGTAAAAGACAGCTCGTTTTCATGAAACAATGTGGTATAAAATCTTAGATAATATGCATAATAAAAACTAAACCCAAAAAAAATAATATCGTTTACCATCAATAAAAATCCGTATATAATCTTTTTCTTCAATCTTGAAAATGTTTTAAATAATTTTAAATTTTCACCTATCCCGAAAAAATAAAAATCTGTTTTAATTCCAGAACTTTGCAGGCATTTTCTTGTTATGATTGCGGTAAGCGATCTGCCAATTATTAAAAAAACAAGCGACAGCAAGAATAACATAAGCAGCCATATTCTCGAAAATAAAAAATTCACAAAAATCAGCCATAATGCAGCCATTATCATTACGCTTATAAGTACCGCAATAAAAATTCTGAGGTAATAAGTAGGTTTCGAATAAATACTTCTCCAGCTATAAAGCATAAACATTGCCGATACGACAATAAACAGGCTTATAAATATCAATGAAAAGTAAAAATATGTGCTGTTTACAACATGATAAAACTCGAGTACCGTAAAAATTTTAGTATAAAATCTTATATAATATGCCAGAAATGAAGCCAAACTTAAAAAAATCAAGTCGATTATGAATAATACTGCTCCGTATATTATCCTTAATCTGCCTTGTGAAATTTTTGCTATAAAATTACCCATATATTATAAAATTACCTATATAAAAAAAATAAATCAATCAAAAATAAAATTATTGAAATGACTAATCTGAATTTAAAGAAAAAAACGAAAAAACACAAATATTTTTACATATTTTAATTAATTATCAATGTAATAATAAATATATTAATGACATATCATATTCTTGCGCTTTGCTTATCCCGTTTATGCAACCTTTATATAACGCAATCCCGATACGAATTAAAAACCTGACTTTTACTTATATCGTCTTTTCAGCTAATCCACGAACTTCAATTCGCCGAACATTACTCCCAATTCCCGGGTATCATCATTTAAATTCCATTCTTTTGGAACGAATGTCCTGCTGCTTATGATTGTAAGCGTAAGCGACTTCAATCCATTTTCCGGAACTTTGATTGTATATTTATGCCAATCCTTATCTTTTAACCTTGCAATGGTGACAAGTTTATAATCAAAGTAAATTTTCACATAAAGAGGATTTTTGTCAATATCGGGATTTTGTGCCTTTAATGCAAAAGACAGTTTTGGAGCTTTTTTTTCAAGGCAAACAGTCATATCTTTTTCGGTAAATCTTGGACTATCCTTGCCATATCCTTCGGGAAGATAAAACCCGACCGTATTTGCGCCCCAAACGCCGGGCCAGTTGAAATAATCTTGCTTAATATAAATGGATATGTTACCGAATGCCGACAAAATGCCGTTAAAAGTAAAAATAAACAGGATTGTTATAAAGCTTAGGGATTTGACGAGATTAAAAGCAATATCCTTTTTATTTATTTTTGTTACTTCGGAATAATCCTTATGATTTACCGATATATCTTCATTGGTTTTAAATAAAATATATTGAACAAGAAGACTTATAACCACCCATAATGTAATCTGAATTTCCATGTTGTTTAAATGAGAGCCGAAAAATAAAATAACGATCATTGCGGCAAATGAAATAAAAAGCCCCAAGCAAATCAAATAATCCTTGTCAGCCGAAAATTTTCTTCTGTTCAATTTCCTGTAAGAATCGAACTTAAAAATAATCAGCAAAAATATCAAAAGCATCATAAGCAATCCGGGAATTCCGATTTCGGCGAAAAGCTGCAGGTAATAACTCCCCGCATAATCTATCTGGTCAAAACCTTTATCGTACTTCCAGTGATAATCAGGAAGCTCGATTATGAACGCACCTATACCTACGCCTGACATGGGATAATCCCTGCCCATTTGATAAGCTCTGACCCAAAAGAAATTTCTTTTATTGGATGCGGATTTTATGCCTTCAATGATTCCCGCCTTCTTCGTGTACGAAACAGCCGTATTTATGGATTCGATTACCCTCGAGGTTACGCCTGAATTTTGAACATATCGTTTAATCTTATTTTGAGTAAAACTTACAAAAAGCGAACTTGAGATTATTAAGACCAAAATCAAATAAATTATTATCCGGGTTATGATTTTTCTTCTTTTATCAGCCTTTTTTATATAACCGACCAGCTTGGAAACTCCGATAACGATAAAAATAAACAAAGCAAGCAATATCCCTATCAAAGAGCTTCTTGAACCCGAAAAGAATGTCATTATCAGGAATATGATCATAATTACCGATGAAATTATCTTTAAATACCATTTCTTAAAATAAAAAATCAAAACGAAAAATATGGGAAACACCAGTACGGCATATGAGCCGAGTGCATTCGGATCCGTGAAAGTCGAATTTATTCTT
>JAQUMQ010000207.1 GCA_028718045.1 Actinomycetota bacterium | reverse complement strand
TCCTTGCACCAAACCTATATATGTCGACCCTCTGTTAAACAAAACAGTATTGCCTGCATCATCTTTAAATTCCATAGGATCGGTTACGCTTTTTCTTTCCCATGTACCTTCGATAATATTACCGTCTAAAAAGAAAAAAGCTTTTCCGCCTAACGTGGTTCTGACTATCATATGTCCGGCAGAATCACCCGAATTTGCGATATCGGTGATCAAAGCTATTATGTTGTTGAATGATAATTGTTCACTAGACTCTCTGTCCAAATTCGGATTTCCGCCAACCGATTTTAAGTATTTATTTGTATCTTTTTCATATTTGAAATCCGATGCAAAACTTGCGGATGAAAAATCAATTTTAATATTTTCTATAGTACCTCTTTTATCATTTACTGCATCCAATTTAAACTTAAACGGAGATTGGCCTCCTTTTAAAGAATAACCGTTTGCCTGAGCAGCTGCAGTTAGTTTATCAGTCGATGAATACGCATTATGCGGTGCAACCCTTGAACTATCTCTCCATGCATCTTTGCCTTCCGAGATATTTGCTTGTATCGAACTTACACCTGTGGTATCGCCTAATGGAGTTAGAACATCCATACCCATGTTGTCTATCAGTTTATAACCTTCGGGATAGGTACCCCAAAAAACATAGACTGGATCAAACATCCTTGCAAGCTCTGCATAGTATTGTCTGGCACTTCTGATAGGACCTATAGTGTCTACATTATTCGAAGAAAATATTCCTATTAATCTTGTAATACCACCTTCATCGACAGCTTCAATCACAACATCAGCCTTATTTAAACCAGATTGAGGTCTTGCTTCCGGGGCATTGTTTATCATTACGGCGAACGGTCTTAAATCCGATATATTACCTGAAATATCAAGCCCACTTAAAATATTGATATTGCCTGTTATTTGCATTTCATTTATTGTTTTCTTTGTAGTTTCGGTAGATTGCGAACCTTCCAAGGTAGTACTCGTTTCCACATCTATTTTGCTTTGTTCCGTGGCATCCGTTCCTTTTTTACAGCCCGATAAAGCAAAAGAAATAAATATTGAAATTACAAGTAAAAAAAAGATCACTATTTTAACGCCACCAGCTTTTTTTAAACTCAATTTAACAATACCTCCGAATTTACATTTTAATAATTTGTTTAATAATCGAATTTTGTTCTAACGAAATTTTTTACTATTATAATTGTAAAAATTAAAAAATAAAATGATATGATTAAAATTAAAGGAATTCTAAGCTGATTCATATCATTTGTTTTTGAGATTTCTTGTATCATCAAAGGAGATTCGATGCTGTCTTTCGATAATAAATCAATTTCCCCAACCCTATCTTTGTTGACATAAACAATCAACTTGCCATAGCTTGTTTCTGCTTTTACCGGAAATAAGACATCATCATTAATTATATAATTATAATAAATTTTATCTTCAGAGTCATTAATTATCATATTCAAATCTTTTTCTGGATATAAATCAAAATATACCGAAGAATATTCATCTTTTGCGGCAATCCTTAAAACAGGAAATTCTGAGTCAATTACTTTTTTTTCGGTGAAATTATCGTAAACCCAATTTATTATCCTTAAAGAATCATAATTTCTGCCATAAGGAGAGCTATTTAATACTACTGAAATCAATTCGATGTTGTTTTTATTCGAATATGTAATCAAACAATACCCTGCGTTTTTCGTATATCCGGTTTTTACTCCTTTTATATAATCGTAGCTAAGTAAAGTATTCGTATTGTTTAATTCAATTTCTTTATCGTTTATATTTATAGTTGTTTTTTCCATTGAAATAATTTCTTTAAATAAATCATTTTTTAAACAGTAAGCGGTTATTTTTAAAAGATCTCTTGCCGTTGTTTTGTGAGATGGGTATTTGCTGTCAAGACCGTTTGTATTCTCAAATTTTGTATTAAACGCACCTATTTCTTGTGCTTTTATATTCATCAAACCAACGAAATCATCGACATTGCCTGAAACATATTCGGCAAGCGCAACAGTAGCATTATTGGTTGATTCGATAAGAGCAGCTTTAAGCAAGTCCATTAATGTGATCTTATCGCCTCTTTTAAATGATAGGCGTGAATTATTTGACCCCGATGCATTTTTTGAAATTTGTATCTTTTGGTTTAAATCTTCGATATTTTCGATGGCTATTATTGCCGTTATTATTTTTGTCGTACTTGCAGGATACATTAACTCATCGGGATTTTTCTCCCAATAAATTTTTCCGGTATTGTAGTCCTGAACTATTGCAGATGTTGCAACCGTATCAATATTGCTTGATGTTGTTATTCTATGACTTGTTTGTGCGTATACCTTTCCGGAAGGTAATAAACAGTAAGTCATATTAAAAAATAATGCTAAAGAAATAACGAAAAAACATATTTTTTTGAATATTTTTTTAGCAACAGATATGTTTTTTGTCTTATGGCAGTTTAAAGATGTCATTTATATTTTTCCAAAAAAACCTTGTTTTCCCTTTTTACCATGAGCGATCTGAATTTGGAAATAAGATCTTCTAACTCCGATACAATTTCACTTGCCTTCTTAAATGAATCGCTGCTTCCCGACATTAATACAGGAAAAACAATTTGCTGTATGAATGATGATTCTCTTGTGGAAAAATTTTCAAAAAATTTGAGATGTTTTGAATGAATCCCGAACTTGGTAAATTCGATTACTATTTTTATAATTTCCATGTCGCTGCTTCTTATAAAATCCTGTCCGTCAATTTCTTCAAATTTAATAATACCATTTTCGGTTAAATCATTTATAAAATCCTGTTCTAGTTTATGTTTATGTGCAAGCTCATAAACCGATACGAACTCGCTCTTGTAGCTGATGCTCGAATCGTATATGTCAAGTTTAAGCTGCTTAATGATATCCTTATCCTCTGTGCTCAATTTAAAATCTATGGAATTAATTTTTTCTTTTATGGCATCAAGAGGGAGATAGTAATCTCTTTGCATTTTTAATATGAAATTTATTTTAAGAATATCTTCCTTATTAAATATTCTGTACCGGCTGGCAGTTCTTTTTGGCTCTATCAATCCTCTTGATTCAAGAAATCTGATTTTACTTGCAGATATGTCAGGATAAAATTTTTTAAATTTTTCAACAAGCTCGCTGATAGTTAAATAATTTTTTTTATTTTTCATTTAAATAATGATATATATATTTATTCTAGATAAAAATAATAAAACACATATTTTCCTATCTGAATTTTATCACCATTTATTAGTACCTTGCTTTCAGTTTGCTCTCCATTTATATAAGTTCCGTTTAAGCTTCCGAGATCTTCTATTCTATACTCGATACCTATTTTATCAATCTTAGCATGGTTTCTTGAAACAGTAATATCATCTAAAAAAATATCAGAATCAGTTTCCCTGCCTATTTTAAAAATATCTTTTTTTATAAAAAATTTTTCCCCTATGTTGGGGCCTTTCAATACGATCAAACCGCCCACTTCTTTTGGTATTTCTTTTAAGCTTTCAAGAATACCGTACGGAATTTCTTCTTTTATTTCAATTCTTTGTCTTATAACCGATTCTGTATTTTTTAATTTCGAATTATTGTTTTTATCAATATTTTCATTCATTTTATTGTTTCATAAAAATATTATTGTTTGTTAATTCTTTTATTTTTTCGTTTATAAAACTTTTCAATTCGTTAAAAAAAACTTTTTCTCTTGATTCAACGTAACATCGTATCAAAGGTTCTGTACCCGATGCTCTTATTAAAAACCAGCTTTTATTAGCTAATATCAATTTTACACCATCTTTAAGTAAAATTTCATTTATTTTTATATTGTTTATAGCC
>JAQUMQ010000206.1 GCA_028718045.1 Actinomycetota bacterium | reverse complement strand
TTCATGGATTCGATAAAACAAAGAAGACTTCCCAGCGTAAATTCGACAGTCAAAAAATTGAATAAATCACAGATTAAATTTTTTGGGAAATATTTACTTAAAATTATTTTTACAGCTTTGGTATCTTTAACTTTGAATATTGTTCCTTTAATCACAAGAGGATTGAATCCATCCAGTTGTATAAGGTTAAAGAAGGTTTTAATGTTTGTGTCGTCCGTAAAGGGGAAAAACGATATGTCATTTCTTCTGTTTTGACACACATCTCTGAAATTTGAATTGCCTTGGGAAAAATATGTAGCATCTACCTGGAAAAAATTATATTCTCTCTCAAGATCACCATGCTTTCTTGAATAAACATAAAAAACATGCTTGCATTCTCCCAATTCAATGGGATAGCCGCCTCTTAAAAAGTTGTCCATGAATGTCTGCCCACAGTAAAGATCGAATTCCCTGTGGCTGCTAAAACAAAAAATGGAGCTTTTAAGGCTTTCTATAAGCCTTTTGTTCTCATCGATTTTGCCTATTATGTATTTTTCATTTGAAATTTTATCTTTAAATTTAACAAGTTTTTCGTAATTATCGCTATTGCCAATCAGGCTATACGTTACATCAGGTTTACTGTCTTTTAAAATGATTTTTTTGTATCCGAAGCCGCATGGAGTAGTTCCCATGCCGACCTGATCTTCCGGTATACAGAAACTTTCTTTAAAAAAATTTTCAGGATACGTGAAATCCGTTATATTACCAAAAACTACCTGTGGCTCAATTATTATTTTTGAAAAACCAATCTTTTTATCTTCGCCAAAACTAAAATTAAGATAAAAATTACCTCCTTCTACAGGGAGTGTTTCGGGAACGTCATGGGGAAGAACTTTTATCTTATAAAACGGTATCGTTTTATAATTTTCCACGCGCATCCATGCCTGTCTTAAATTGCTTTCGTTTTTAAGGTTATTGTTTGTCAGATAATAAGGGATTAATATTGGAAGACCGTCAATAATCTCAATCTCAAGAGGATTACCAGAAATATTTGTCATACTGACTTGTCTGATAAGACTAGGCAGCGTTTCACCAGGTAAAGTGCAAAACATCACTTCGATTTTAATACCAAGAGTATCATTGGTTTCTTCTAAGCAAAGATCGTATGAAGTGATGCACATTTTTTGAGATATGTCATAGATTTTGTTAAAATAAAAATTATTTTGAAATGGCTCGTAAAATGATGTTTTTTTACCGTTTTTTATTTTCAAAAATGTTCTGAATCCGTGAAGCGAAGTTTGCCGGTACGCTTTATTTGCCGGCTCAAACTCCATTATCGAATGGTCTTTGTCGTTAATGCCTATCGTTGCGACACATTGTCCTCTGTTTACATAAAAAACCCAAATAGGTTTTCCGTATAAACCAGAAACGGCGGGTAAAAAACTTGAAAAAGTCGTTGAATTGTTATAATTTTCAATAACAAACTTATCATCTTTATCTATATAATAGATAGGATTCTTTTTTGAAAACACCAGATTTTCTCCTCGTTGTCTTAAGTAAAGAATATGGTTTATGATTTATAAAATTTATGAAAATGTCGGCACTATATGATAAATTATGGTTAAACTTGCCGGATTTATTTTCCAAATATTTGATCGATCTATATAATTTATTTAAAGCAGGCGTGCTTATAAATTGCCGCTTACTTTATTCTTTAATAGCTCCGGCAGCTACGCCGCTGATAATGTATCTAGAAAAAAACATAAAGGATATTATTATTGGCACTATCGAAATTCCCACTGCAAGATACTGAGACCCTATGTTCTGCTTATATGTACCTTTAACCAGGGCTATCAAGATTGGTAACGGAAATTTTTCCTTGCTATTAAGTAATGCCAACGGAGTAATATAATTATTCCAATAATATACAAAATTTAAAATAGACATCATGGCGACCCCAGGTGTTATTATCGGAAATACTATCTTGTTAAATATATAAAATTCACCGCCTCCATCGATTCTTGCAGCTTCAAGCAAAGCGTCGTTAACATTTGCGTCTATATACATTTTCAGGAAAAATACCGTACTCGCATTTGCTATTGTGGGCAATATCAATGCCCATAAAGAATCTATCAAATGTAATTTGGCAGCTACCTGATAATAGCCTACCAATCCTAATTGATTGGGAATCATCATCGTTGCTAAAACTATCCAGAATAATACTCTGTTTGATTTGAAGTTGAATTTTGAAAAAGCATATGCTGTAAGTGCTCCGAAATACCCGGCAAGCAGTGTAGATGGAATTGCAATCAGTATGCTGTTCATAAAACCTCTCCATATGTTCATGGATTGTTGCATCTTTATATAATTTTCCGCTATGCCCGTGCCCGGCAATAAGCTTAATCCAAGGTTTATCTGTGAGGTAGTGCGGGTTCCATTGATAATCATGATGTAAAAAGGAATATAGCATATGATTGACAGCAGTATCAAAAAAATATAAAGAAAGAATATATTTATTTTGAAGTTCTTAAATAATTTTTTAGGTGTTTTTGATCTTTTAACGTTGTTTTCCATTTTTAACACCTCTGCTTTCCGTTTCTCTTCTTTGCATAAAAATAAAAATAAGTATGGAAAATACCATTATCATTAAAAATAAGCCATATGCGATGGCGGCAGCATAACCGCGGTTACTCCATCTAAATGCTGTATTGTACAAGTACATTACTATTGTTAATAATACTTTTTGTGGCTCTCCCGTTCCCAGTGACATTTGTTCTCCAATAACATAAGGTATGTCAAAATTTTGCATACCCCCGATCAAGGATGTTACAAGTACATAAACCATGATAGGTCTAAGTAATGGCAGCGTTATTTTCCAAAAAGACTGCCATTCTCCTGCTCCGTCCACACGGGCTGCTTCGTATAAATCATCAGGAATAGCTCTTATACCTGCCATGAAAATAATCATGCTATGGCCAAACCACATCCACCACAATATTGCGGAAACAGCCGTACTAGACCATCCTTTGCTGCCTAAAAAATAAATTTGTTCTTTTATGATTCCAAGCTTTAGCAATATTTGGTTGATCGTACCGTTCTGACGTCCAAGCAACACACTGAATAATATTCCTATAGACGCTGCCGTTACTAAGTTAGGCAAATAATAGACTGCTCTAAAAAAATTTCTTCCTCTTATTCTGATTTGCGTAAGCAAAGCAGCTAACCCTAGTCCGAATATCAATTGAGGGATGAAATTGCAAATCCATATCCTCCATGTATTTATCACTGCTTTCAAAAAAATGGGATCTTTGATAAGCCTTGTATAATTTGCCATACCTATGAATTCTGCTTTTGAGATGCCGTCATATTGCTGAAAACTAAGATACAGCGTATATAAAATAGGATATATCTGAAGTCCGAAAAAAAGTATAAAGAAGGGCATTATAAACAAATACCCGTAATTATCTTTTCTTAACCGAAATTTTCTCATATTTTTCTTTTTTAAAAGACTATGTTAAATATAAAAAATCTGGAGATGCTCACGTTGGAAATATCACTTTATGAAAATGATATGTGCTATCTTTTGCGTGAACATCTCCTTTCAAATAATGGACTTATTATTGTAAAGATCTTTGCTTTTTAATCTATGCTTAATTAATATATTTAATCTACGCTGACTTCCGGGAAAGCGGTTTGTACGTCTGTTTTAAACTGTTCTATGGCTTTGTCTTTCGTAAGAGTGCCTTCCACATAAGCCGTGATAGCGGATAGTATCATATTCTGAATTTCCTGGTCATATTTTGTTATCTTCGACGAGTCGATTTTTTTAGCTTCTTGCTGGAAGAATGCGTAATGATTCTGCCCCCCTAAGGATTCCCATGAAA
>JAQUMQ010000205.1 GCA_028718045.1 Actinomycetota bacterium | reverse complement strand
GGCAAGCTTGAAATCAGAAATTCCGTAAGAGAAAAAACATGATATAACCGTGCCGATTATTTAAAAAACCACATTATCTGAAACAAACTCTACCAATGACTTTACTTGAAAGCTAAGATTATATCTGGCATTTAGATTTTACTTGCAGGCCAAGATTATATCTGGCATTTAAAGAGTCGAATTGAAGTCTACGGTTCTCACATGGGCTTATAATTATTTTTGCACCTCCACCACCGCCACGGCACCATGCTTTTGCTCTGTTAGGGTTAAGGTCTTTAAAAGGAGCTGCTTGTTCTTCGGGAACAGAAATCTTCTTGTAGAGAGATGCAAACCTTTTTAATAAATAATATGCAAGCATAAAAGTCATCCGATTTGTTATTGTCAAAAAACGCTTTATGTAAGAGAATTAGCTTTTAGCTTTAATATTAAAAATTATTTTACGCCTTAAGTTATGTGGTTAAAAGGAAGCATTCATATACATTCAAATATCAGGGACGGCAATTTATCTCCAAGACAAATATGTAAAAAATACTGCCAAAAAGGATTTAATTTCGTCGCCATAACAGATCATAATACGGTTTTCGAAAATGAAAATAGCCCATATGATGACTTCCTTATAATCAACAATTCGATAGAATTCAACAATGATAGCGACATGACTCATATACTGGGAATCGATATTAAAAAAGACGAAATAAAACAATTTCTAAAATCCCCTGTGGACTATCAAAAAGTGCTGGATTGTTTTTATTTAAATGGTGCTCTTACAATAATCTGTCATCCCAACTGGAATTGGATTTCATGCTCATATAATAAATTGAACTTATTTAAAAATTACCATGGAATAGAAATCTATAATATCGTCCAGGAAAATGACCATGGATCATCTTATGCCGTTGACAAATGGGACTTCCTGCTGAGTCAAAAAAAGAAAGTATGGGGGTTTTCCGTAGACGATTTTCATAATTATGAAAAGGATAAGATAGGAAGAGGTTTCATAATGGTTGATGCCGATGAATTCAGCAAGACGAGCATAATAAAAGCTCTCAAGAATGGTAAATTTTATTCCTCTACGGGATTGCTTATCGACGAATTTAATATAAAAGATGGCAAAATATACGTATCTTCCGGAGATTGCGAAGAAATTGTATTTAAAGGCGATAACGGTGTTTATATAAAATCTTTCGATGCAAATGAAGCTTCCTTAAAAATCGATAAAAATTATAGCTATATAAGATGCGAACTGCGTTCGAGAAAAGGTTGTGCTTTCATACAGCCTTATTTTAACTTTTAAAGCCTCAAAAAGTAGTATTTCTAAAATAAGCATATAGAAAAGCCCATGTTAAAATCAACCATATATGGTAACATAATGACCTATGGAAGATATGCAATTCGAAGAATTAATCGAAAAATATTTATCTGAACTGCCTGATAAGTTCAAAGACAGGTTAAAAAATATAGGGGTTGTCGTCGATTATGAGAATTATTCCCATAAATATATGGGTGGCGTTAATTCCGATGAATTAACTTTGGGTTTATATCAGGGACTTCCAAATACGGAAAAACCAAACCATTATAGAAATCTACCTGACAAAATAACAATATTCAAAAAATCACTTGAATCAATCAGCATCAACGATGAGGAACTCGCCAAGAATTTAAAGAAAGTACTTCTTCATGAAATAGGACATTATTTCGGCATCAGCGAAAAAAAATTAAAAGAGCTTGGGTATTGAAGCCATACCTTTTTTGCTTCCCGCTATCAATAAAATATATGTTAAAGAATCCTAAACTTGTTCATTTAAAAAAATTAAATACTTGACTATTCTGATATAATGCTAATTATACTAAAATAATTTTCATTTAAAGTGAAAAATATTTTACATAACTTAAGAAAATTATTTTAGTTTTTTGTTGACTTATCTGTTATAATAACTATGTGATAGTTTAATTAACAAAACTTAAAATAAGTAAGGATTTCTTAAAAAATCCTTAATTAAATAAAATAGGAGTTGAATAATATGGCTGAAGAAAAAAGTAACGTTAGTAAGGAAAATAAAGACAAGATAAAAATTCCGACCGAATTACCGATACTTGCCTTGAAAAACAGTGTTGTTTTCCCTTATCTTGCGACTCCTCTGGCCGTTGGCAGAGACATATCGATAGAAGCTGTAAAAGCAGCTTCCAAAGAACATCAGATAATTATTGTCGTAGCTCAGAAGGAAAAAGACAAGGAAAATATTGGCAGAGAGGATTTATATGAAATTGGCACTGCCTGTGTCATAAAGCAAGTAGTCAACATATCTTCTAATGAAATAAAATGCATAGTCGAAGGGCTTTCGAGAGTAAGAATAAAATATTTTACTCAAACCGAAGGATATTTAAGAGGTGCAATCGAAATTCTTGAAGATGAGAGCTACGTTGAAGACGAGGAGATAAACAATTTAAATACAACGATAAGGATGCAGGTCGAAAAGTTCATCCAGCTTGGAATACCGCTTCCTACCGCATTTGTGGTAGCAGCCACAAACATTTCCAAACCGGAAGTTCAAGCAGACTTGTTTGCTTCTTATCTGCTTTCGGAAATCGAACAAAAACAGGGCATTCTGGAAGAAGTCAACGTCAAAAAAAGATTAAAAAAATTAACTGACTTCCTAGCGGAAGAATTAAAAAAATTTGAGGTTCAATCACAGATAAGAAACAAGGTTCAGGAAGAAGTAGGCAAAACCCAGAGAGATTTTTATCTCAGACAGCAGCTTAAAGCGATAAAAGAAGAACTTGGCGAATCGGACGAATCAACCGCTTTGACGATAGAGCTTCAAAAAAAACTTGAAAAGAAAAAAATGCCTAAAGAAGCCAGGGAAAAAGTGGAAAAAGAAATAAAGAGGCTTGAAAATATGTCGAGTATGTCGCCTGAATATTCTTATATAAGGACTTATGTGGAATGGATGCTGGAAGTTCCTTGGTCTGAAAAAACAAAGGATTTTCTTGAAATCAAAAAAGCAAAAAAGGTTCTTGACGAAGATCATTATGATCTTGAAAAAGTAAAAGAGCATATTCTTGATTATCTTGCCGTCAGAAAACTCAAAGGCAAATCAACCAAGGGTCCGATACTATGTTTTGTAGGTCCTCCCGGGGTTGGCAAGACATCTCTCGGACAGTCTATCGCAAAATCACTTGGCAGAAAATTCATAAGAATGTCAATAGGCGGCATAAGAGACGAAGCTGAAATCAGGGGGCATAGAAGAACCTATGTAGGAGCTTTGCCGGGAAGAATTATTCAAGGATTATCTCAGGTTAGAGTAAACAATCCGGTATTTATGCTTGATGAAATTGATAAGGTTGGCGCAGACTATCGCGGCGATCCGTCTTCTGCTTTGCTCGAAGTTCTGGATCCCGAACAAAACAATTCATTTAGGGATCATTACCTTGAAGTGCCTTATGATCTTTCAAATGTTATGTTCATAGCAACGGCAAATATTCTTGATACCATTCATCCTGCATTAAGAGACAGGATGGAAATACTTGAGCTACCCGGATATAGCAGTGAGGAAAAGCAGCATATCGCAGAAAAATTTTTAATTCCAAAACAGCTTAAGGAACAAGGAATCGAAAAATATAATGTCAAATTTGCAAAAGACTCAATCCTAACGGTAATCGAGGAGTTTACCAGAGAAGCAGGAGTCAGAAATCTGGAAAGAGAAATTTCCAATATATGCAAAAAGATCGCAAGAGAAATTGTCGAGGATAGAAAATCCGCAAAACTTGTAACAAAAAAGAAAGTATATAATTATCTTGGTGTTTCCAAAATACAGCCAAGCGAGATTGAAGAAAAAAATACCGTGGGAGTTGCAACCGGTCTTGCTTATAC
>JAQUMQ010000204.1 GCA_028718045.1 Actinomycetota bacterium | reverse complement strand
TTCCCTGCTTCTATTGCTATTACTGTTTGTCTCGATATGTTGGCTTTCTCTGCAAGCTCTTGCTGTGTCATCTCGTTGGCAAAGAAGCGAAGCTTTCTAATATTGTTTGTGATTTCAAATTTCTTAGCCATTCTTAATACCCTTTCTATAATAATATATTCCTGTAGCGCCTTCGGCTATGGTGCCTATACAAAAAGAGATGAATATGATGTTTAGCATCACGGCAGCAGAAGAATTAAATACAAGCGATAACAGAGCTGAAACAAAACCAACCACGGCAATGATAAAACCAATCCTCATCGATTTGAGCTCGATCAGTTTATCCATTTCATCTTCTACCATTTCCAGTTCGATCGTTCTTTCAATCTCCTTATCATCACATTTTTCATTTCTTGCCTGTTTCTTTACGGCTATCGTAATTGAAAGCAAAATATGAAATACAACCTGAATAATAATCATTCCGGCAATGCCGATACCTATAAATATCAGTATTGTAATCGCCCAGAATTTCAAATCATTCGGAGCAACCATTCCCAACCGGACTCTGGTGAATGTATATATGCAGTACGCAATCAAAAATAAAACTCCTGCTAAAACGGATATTATTGTCTTCTTTTCCTGGTAAAACATTCCAGCACACTCCTTTTTTTTACATTATGTAATATTTACAATACATAATATACTATATATATTACATTATGTAAAGTATTTTTTACATTTAAAATTTATCAAATATCATAAAAATCGGTATTACAGCAATCACATACTTGGTTGCTTCAAGCATTTTAATTGACTTTAAGGAGCAAAACAAAAACTACTTGGGCACTAAAAAACATAATCACGAATACTTGTTAGGTTATCTTTTAAAATCCGGTGATGTCTTTCATGAAAAAGTTGTTGAAATTTAATATTGACAAATGAACCTAAGTTCATTATCATAATTAATGAACAATGGTTCATTAATCTTATGGAGGTGAATATATGCCTGGTTTTGATGGAACAGGCCCTTTAGGACAAGGTCCATTTACCGGATGCGGAAGAGGATTTTGTGTAATGACAGTGGATAACGCTAACACACCCATTAAAGGATTTATGGGTTCGCAAAATTACCCAATAAATATGAGCTATCGAAATCCACAAGTCAGTAATAACTATATGAAATCTTTGTATCAATACTATTCTCATCAGGTAAATCCAATTGGATATAAAGAAAGACCCGAAAATTTTTTCAGGAGAATAAATAGCACGGGTATTAACGGAAGAGGTAGAAGATTTTGGTTTTTTTAAAGCAAAAAAATTATTTTAAAGGAGGTAATTAATATGCCAAGAGGAGATGGAACCGGACCAGCCGGAATGGGTCCGATGACAGGAAGAGCTGCAGGTTATTGTGCAGGATATTCTGTTCCAGGTTTTGCAAATCCATACGGTGGTAGATTTGCTGGAACAGGAAGAGGCTTCTTTGGAGGAATAGGCGGAAGAGGCAGAGGCTATAGGAACTGGTATCAGGCAACCGGTCTTACCGGATGGCAGAGATATAATATGGGAATGCCAGCCTGGGGTGGAGTGTATGCCCCTCCATCAAATCCATATTTAAATCCGTATGTTACATCAAATACGGAACCCGATCAGGAAAAAGAAATACTTAAAGCACAGGCAGAATTTTTAAAGCAGCAAATTGGTGATATACAAACAAGGCTTGATGAGCTTGAAAAAGAATCTACAAAAGAAGATAAGTAGATAAAAAACAATGACAAAGCCGAAGGTAAATTAAAATTCCACCTTCGGCTTTTTTAGTAAGATTATTTATTGTTAGTTAAAGATGATATGTTGGTATGAAGTTTAATTATTTTTATTTATTTGGATTAGGATATTAATGAAACTACACTTAGAATGCGTGCCTTGTTACATAAGACAGACACTTGATGCCGCAAAGATGGCTACCGATAACAAGATACTCCTGAAACATATCTTAAAAGAATCATTAAAAGCTGCTTATGAATTTGATACAGAAAGTAACGGACTTTTAACTCAAGCTAAAATCCAAAAGGCAGTAAAACACTTAATTCCTAACGGCGATCCTTACAGTGATATTAAAAAGAAGTTTAACCTCATATGTCTTGGATTGGAAGAAAGATTAAAAAAAATAATAAAAGAATCTAAAGATTCTTTTGAAACTGGTTTAAGAATCTGTCTTGCAGGTAATATTATAGATTTTGGTCCCAAACAAACTTTGGGTAAGAAAGTTATCCTATGTACGATAAAAAATGCATTACATCAAAATCTGGATTCAAACAAAATTAAACTTTTAAAGGAAAATATAAATAAATCAGAAAAAATATTGTTTATTGGTGATAATGCAGGAGAAATAGTTTTTGACAAAATCTTTATAGAAAAACTTCCAAAACGCAAAATAACCTATGTTGTAAGAGGTGGCCCTACTTTAAATGATTCTACGATGGAAGATGCCGAAATGATTGGAATGACAAAAATAGTTAAAGTCATTACAACAGGACTCGACATGCCTGCTGCCATACTGCCACTTTGCTCTAAAGAGTTTTTAGACAAATATAATAATTCTGATCTGGTTATATCAAAGGGGCAAGGCAATTACGAAGCTTTAAGCAACGAAAATAAAAATATATTTTTTTGCTTAAAATAAAATGTCCTGTTATAACCGAAAATTTTGATGGCAGGTACAAATTAGGAGAAATAGTAATTGATAAAAGCTTTTTATAATCATAAAAAATAGTTAACTGCCACTCAATTTAAAAAAATGCCTTATATTAAGATAACTGCGAGAGATTTCGAGAAACTAGTCCGCTCATATTGCAAGTAGACAGATCTTAATAAAAAAACATAAATATGTACAGTTTAGAATTATTTAAAGGTTATTATTGTTATCATGTCAATTTATTTTAAGACTTTCTCAAAATTCATTATTGTAATGATTAGTTTTTTTAAAGATATAATTTTATTTAAAAATATCTATCGATTTGTTTTGAGATAAAAAAAATTTACCAAATATCTTATAAAGTTATTTTATCGTTTATATAAAAACATATTGTTTTAAAGCAAATTGACTATTTCAAAAAAAATGCCTAAAATAATAATGAGCATATGCTCATAAAGTTAAATGCAAGCTTATCTACATGAAAAGCAAAAATGGCGCTTAAAAGATTTATGATAAATATAATATTATTTTTATTGTTTTAAACAGGAAGATAGGATTTGAAAGAATTGATTACTTTTAAAGATGTTGATAATGCGAGAAAAGTTCTTGAACTTTCTGATGTTTCCAGTATTGAAAATATTAAGAATAGCTATAGAAAACTTATACTTAAGTACCATCCTGACAAATATTATGACAGTCAAGACAAGGATACATATGAGGAAAAAGTAAAGGAAATAAATAATTCATATAAAATAATTATGAATTACTGCTTAAAATATCCCATTTCTCTCAATAGAGACAAAGTCAAGGATGTGGAAGATGGTGAATACATAGAAGATCATTTAAAAAGATTTTATGATGGATGGGTAAGTGATAAATAATAAATGCTAAAAATTGAACCTTTCCAGAAGTATGTAATGCAGTATGAAGATTGGTTTGAAAAAATAAATATGCTTACCAATCTGAAATTAATGCAAAAAAGTATTCTTTGAAGTGCACAGAATACTTAAGACGGGAGGATTTTTTATAAATGGATTTGTAGACAAAAACAGCAAGATCGGAAGGATATATCAGCAATACAAAGAAAAAAATATTTTTATGATTATAAGTTTAAAAATAATAAGAAAGGTTTATGGTGACAACTTAGAATAATATGGAAATCAATCAAATGTCGGAAGATACCGAAAGAAACATTGCAAATAT
>JAQUMQ010000203.1 GCA_028718045.1 Actinomycetota bacterium | reverse complement strand
ATATTTATAGTATAAAGAGGTAAGTTTATTAGCCAGTCTTCATTTCTATAATCAGACATTGATGCCCGCAAAGCAAGTTTTGGCAAAAATTTCTGCTAATAAAATTTCAGACTTTTAGATTGCAGATTTTCTGAAGCTTTTACTTCCAGGGGGAAAATATTTGTATCTATCTGAAATATAAAATCAATTTCGGAAGTCCCTTTTTCTGCTGACCAGTAAAAGGGAGCTATTTTTTTACTGTTAATTAATTGCTGGGCTACATATTGTTCTGTAAATGCGCCTTTAAATTCTTCAAATATTTTATTTCCTTCTAGTATCGATTTTGAATCAAGTCTGCTCAGCGCTCCAAGTAATCCGATATCCGTTATAAATATTTTAAAAGCACTATTATCCTGATAGGCAGATAAAGGTATTCCTGGTTTGGTAACTCTGTTTACTTTATAAATCAAACCGCAGTCGATTAACTGTTGAAGGGCAACTTCATATTCCCGAGCCCTTGCACCCTGTCTGACAAGTCCATAGATAAACTTACGGTTTTCTCTTGAAAGTTGTGACGGAATTGAATTCCAAAGCATTCTCAAACGGGGGATAGTATCTGGTGGTGTATGCTTGGAGAAATCCTGTTCATAAGAATCTAAAAGAAGATTTTGAATGGTTCTAACAATCGAATAGTCATTCGAATCAATGAAAGATGAAACTACCTCAGGCATTCCTCCTACATAATAATATTGTTTAAGCAAATTTATATACTTTTCTTTAAAGCTATTAATCAGGATAAAATCCATGTCTTTTATAACTTTGGCAAGCTTTTCATTTCCGGTGACATTTATAAAATCAAGAAAGCTTAAGGGATATAAATTTAAAAATTCCACTTTTCCTACGGGAAATGATGTATCGGGATGAAGAGCTATGCCAAGAAGGCTTCCTGCAGCTATGATGTAATATTGAGGTGAATTTTCATAAAAATATTTGAGTGATGTTAATGCTTTTGGAACTTCCTGAACTTCATCAAATATTATCAGTGTATTTTCAGATTCTATAATGGTATCGGATTCTATCTGAATTGCAGTGATGATTCTGCCTATCTCAAGAGTTTCATTAAATAAGGTTTTCATTCTTGCATTGTTTTCAAAGTTAATATAGACAACTTTTTTAAAATATTTGTTTCCAAATTCTTTCATAAGCCAGGTTTTACCCACCTGTCTTGCACCTCTTAAAATAAGAGGCTTTCTATTAGGTGATTCTTTCCACTTTATTAGATCATTTATTTCACTTCTAAACATATTTTTGTTTTTTTTGGGCTGGCAGATATGATAATTTAATTTTTGTCAATTTATTAATTATTATATGAAATCAATTTAAACCATATAACCACAAAAGTCAAACGACTATTGTGATTATATTACATTTAGTCAAACGACTTTTGTGATTAGGAAACTAGGTATTGCACCTGCTGCAATATGCTCCATACAAACATTTGGGGATATGCTGGGGTATAATCCGCATCTTCACATACTTTGTGCTGATGGAGGCTTTGGTGACAGTGGAATCTTTTATGCTATTTCGCTAATTGCTTTTAATAATTTGGAAATAGATAGAAGTTCTTTGTAATTTAATATTATTCCAAAAGTATTTACATGACCTTTGTATTTTCAAAGGGCAATGTGTTAATGTATCTTGTTAATAAAACATATAATAAAAAATTATTAACTTTTTAGAGGAGAAAAAAATGGAAACAAAAAAATTATATATTTTGCCTGAGCTTGCATATCCTTATGATGCATTCACACCGTACATATCCGAAGATTTAATTAGATTACATCACGATAAACATCATGCAGCATACGTGAATGGAGCCAATGCAATACTTGAAAAATTGGATAAATCAAAAGCTGATAATACTGATTTCGATGTAAAAGCAACTTTTAAAGAGCTTTCTTTTCATATAGGAGGGCATATTTTGCATTCGCTCTTCTGGAAAAACATAGCTCCTGCAGGCAATGGCGGAGGCGGAGAACCATCAATGACAATAAAAAAAGCCATAGATGAAGAATATGGATCTTTTGAACGATTTAAGAAGTTGTTTTCTCGAACTGCAGCAAGTGTTGAAGGTTCGGGGTGGGCAACCCTTGCGTTTTGCAAACAGATAGGTAGACCCTTGATAATGCAAATCGAAAAACATAATATTAATGTTTGCCCTACATTTAAAATAATAATGGTTTTGGATGTATGGGAGCATGCATACTATCTTGATTATAAAAACGACAGAGGACAGTTTATAGAAGCATTCTGGAACATAACTAATTGGGTCGAAGTAAACAATAAACTTGAGGAAATTTTGGCAAAATGAAAATCTGATTATATAAAAAAACTTTAGGAAAATTTAAACAAAATAATGATACAGCTGGAATATGTAGAAAGCATTTTGAATAAAGAAAGCGGAAGGTTTGGCGCATGAAAGATATAAGGAATGGCAAACTTGAGTTTGTAATTAATAAACATTATGCAAGCCATCCGCATTTTGACTTAAGGCTTAAACTTGACGGAGTTCTGAAAAGCTGAGCAATACCAAAAGGTCCTACCATGAATCCTAAGGAAAGAAAGCAGCTAGGAAATATGGTTTTTGATGGAGAAATAGTTGTCCTGGATGAAAATGGAAAATCCGACTTCCTGCTTTCAGCAATACCTTAAAATCAGAAAGAGCTGTCTTTAAGTAAATATGATTTATATAAATCTGAAATTACAAATTATTTCCTAGATTTTTTGATTTGAGGTAATATTATCGGTACGGTATCTCATTCGGTTTTTTCGTTTTGATGATATCTTTCGATCAAAGCTTGTTCTACGATATCGTATTTATTGGAAGCATTCCAGAATAAAAATCCCTTTATTTGCAGGTCTTCGGCAGCTTTAATTTGTGCCAGTATGTCATTTTTGGTATAGCTTATTTTCAATCCGAATGCCTGGATCCAGGGTATCATAAAGCAATCCGAGTCCGGTATTCTTGCAAGTCCTTTATTAAGAGTATAATTTACAACTTCGTAAGGATGAGCTTCGGGAAGGTTATAACCCATAAATCCTTTTGAGTAATGTGAAGGATATACCATGGGATATATATAATCAAGATACGGCTCAATATCTTCTATCATTTGCCCTATGCCTTGGTCGTTATTTTCAATAAGAACAAAACCAAAGACATCGGCAGAAATCTTTATGTCATAATTTTTAACCGCATCCCTGACGCCAGTTAAAAAATTTTGGAGTGCCCAACTTTTTGAATTATTTTCCGTATTGCATTCATAATCAGCATAAGCTATATTTCCTCTTGCAGGTCCTCTTATGTAATCAAACTGAATTTCGTCTATACCTTTTTGAGCAAGCTCTTTGACGATTTCTATTATGTAGTTCCAGTAATCTTTGCAATAAATATCCGGCCAGTAGGAACCTTCCGAATAAAGAGGCTTTCCGTCCCTCGAATCTTTTATTGCGTATTCGGGATGGCTCTTGGGAATTATGCCATCTTTGAAAACAACCACTCTTGCAATTGAATAAATGTTTCTTTTACGTGTCTCATTTAAAAGTTCGTCGATGTCATATAGTACAAGTTTGGCGTCGCTATCTTGCGCAAGCTTAACTTTCGTATCGTAGTTGATATAGCCGGCATCGTCTTTTGCGTTAAATACTATGCAATTTAATTCTGTCTGTTCTATCAATTCATATATTTCGTTTCTTTTCTTTTTAACTCCAATCGAGTAACCGGTAAGATAGACGCCTTTTTGAGTACCGGGAACGATTTTTTCCTTTAAGGTTTTTTCATGATTTTTTGTTTCTCTGCGGTAAAGGGCCATGTTGATTAAATAAAGAGGTTTATCGAAATGAT